>PWLR01000019.1 GCA_003558435.1 Nitriliruptoraceae bacterium
CCACCAACGACAACACCCGATCGATATCCCGCTGCGGATCGATCACCGCAGCCACCGAACCATCACTCACCACATAACTACGATCCCCCAACGACGGGGTCTCGATCGTCAAGATCTCCATGTCGTACCTCTCTTGTTCGGGTGGTTTCTGACCGTTCGGGTGCGTCGTTCGGCGGTTTCGCCTACGGGCCTACAACGCCGGTAATCGTCCGGACATTTCATCGGTCAGCCGTGCAGCCCGCGTCGCCGTCGGCACGTCCGCGTGGACCCTCCCCTCGAAGCGGCGGCCGAGGTGGGCGCGATCGAACGGCCGGAGCACCCCGTCCCGGAGCCCGACGACGTGGAGCCGTACGCCGGCCGCGGAGCACGCGGCATCCACGGCGGCCAACGACTGCAGGCCGGAGAGATCGGCGCTCGGGACCCCCGCGAGGTCGAGGACCAGCGGACCGCCGGCCTCTGGCTCGGAGCGCCGGTCCAGCTCCTCCTCGACGAAATCCAGCAACCGCACGCCGCTCGCGGGAAGCAGGTCACCCTCGACGGTGAGCACGGTGGCCCCGTCCCGCGTGTCGACGGTGATCCGTGGGATCCCGACGCGCCACAGCGACAGCACCAGGCTCGTCGCGATGCCGATGCCGATGCCGATCTCCACCCCGATCAGCAGGGTGGCCAGGAACGTGATCGTCAGCGCGAGGCCGTCGGTGCGCTCGACCCGCCAGGCGTGGATCGCCTCCCGGACATCGACGAGCTTGGTGACCGCGACGAGCACCACGGCGGCGAGCACGACCTCCGGCAGCGTCGTGAACAGCGGCGCGAGCAGCAGGAGCGCCAGCAGCACCCCGGCGGCCGTCACGAGGCTGGCGAGCGGACTGCGGGCTCCGGCCTCGTGGTTCACTGCCGTGCGCGAGAACCCGCCGGCGACCGGGAACGCCTGCACCAGGCCCGCCGTCAGGTTGGCCGCACCGGAGGCGATCAGTTCCTGGTCCGGGTCGATGCGGTCACGGGTGCGTACGGCGATGGCGCGGGCGACACTGATGCCCTCGAGGTACGACAGCAATGCGATGATCGCCGCACCCGGCAGCAGCGCGACGACCTGGTCGAGCGAGGCGGATGGCACCCCCGGCAGCGGGAACCCGCCCGGCACCTCGCCGAGCACGGCCACACCGGCGTCCTGCAGCCCGAGCAGCGGGACCGCGGCCGTGGCCAGCACGACGACCAGCAGCGGGACGGGGACCCGGTTGCCCAGGCGACGGCCCAGCACCAGCCCGGCGATGGCGAGCACACCGACGGTGAGGGTCGCCGCGTTGGTCGCGTTCAGCGCCGCGAAGATGGCCGTGATCCGCTCCAACCAGCCTTCCGGACGTCCGATGTCGAGACCGAAGAGCTTGTCGAGTTGGCTGGTGGCGATCACGATCGCCGCGGCCGAGGTGAACCCGCTCACGACCGGATGGGAGAGCAGACCGGTGAGCCGCCCGGCACGGAGCAGCCCGAGCATGAGCTGTAGGGCGCCGACCAGGAGGGCGAGGACCCCCGCCAGGGCGATGTAGGTGCCCGGGTCGCCATCAGCGAGCGGGGCGAGCGTGGACGCGGTGAGCAGCGACACGATCGCCACGGGCCCGAACGCGAGCTGTCCCGAGGTGCCGAGCAGGGCGTAGGCCACCAGCGGCACCGTCGAGGCGTACAGGCCCGCGACCGGGGGCATCCCCGCGAGCGCGGCGTAGGCCATCCCTTGGGGCACCAGCATGGCCGCGACCGTCAGCCCGGCCAGCACGTCGGCGCGACGGGACCCCCTGTCGGACCGATCCAGCCAACCGATCAGCGGGATCCGACGCTGCAGCCACTCCGGCGCCCCGGCCATCATGCGGCTCGCGCCGAGGAGGGCCGGTTGTAGGGCAGCTTGGCCAGCGCCATACCCATCGCGCAGGTGTTGGTCACGGCCGCGGTCACGAGCCCGACACCGACGGCTCCGGCGACGAACCGTGCGGAGGGGTAGATCGTGCTGAGCGCGATGGACCCCGCGACGATGCCGCCCGCGACGAGCCGGACCTGGCGTTCCAGGTCCCAACGGATCACGTCCTGAACGACGTCGCCATCGTCGGCCTGCCACGCGAGCATTCCTCCCTCGAGGATGGGGAGATCGGTCACGCCGGCGGCCTCGAGGAGCTCCTGCGCCTGGTGGGCACGGGCTCCGGAGCGGCAGACCAGCACGACCTCGCTTCCAGCCTCCCGGAAGCCGGCGATCTCGTCCACGTACTGGTCCAGCTGGTCGAGGGGACGGTTCTTCGACGACGGGATGTGCACCGACTCGAACTCGCCCGGTGTGCGGACGTCGACGATGGCGACGTCACCGGGCCGGGACTTGAGTACGTCAGGAGTGATGCAGTGGGTCGCTTGTGACACGTGTTCCTCCGGGAATTCGGGGATGGATCGGGCATGGGCGCGAGGGGCCCGGACATAATGTACGTACAAATAGGTATGCTGTCATCTCCGCCCCCCGACCGGAGAGCCATGCCCGACTTCGCCGTCGCCGTCACCTGCATCGACGGCCGATTCCACGAAGCCCTGACCTCGTGGATGCGGCCACGGTTCGACGTCACCCACATCGACCTGGTCACCGCTCCGGGCGTCAGTGCCGCCCTGGCTACCGGTGACGCGGGTGTGACCGAGGGGACCCTCGCCCGGTTGCGACCATCACTCGAAGCCCATCACGCCGCGGCCGTGGTGCTCGCCGCACACGAGGACTGCGCCGGCGATCCCTCGAGGCGCCGCGAACAACTGGCCGACCTGACCCTCGCCACGGCGCGACTACGCGCGCGCCTGGGCGATGCACGGCCGATCGTCGGCGTGCACCTGGGCATCGACGGGACGATCACGCTCGCGCCCGATCGAGCCTCGGATCGATAGGCCACCCGGAAAAACACATCGATGACCATCGATGCGTTCAGCGCGCAGGGCCACCTCGACCCATCGACAGCGACCGATGCGTCACTTATCGTGACCCATGCATCGACCGCCATCGATATGGTCCACGACACCCAGATCCCCAGGAGCACCCACCATGAGCCGTGTCCAACTCGCACTGAACGTGACCGACCTGTCCGCAGCGATCCACTTCTACGGGGCACTGTTCGACGCGGAGCCCACGAAGGTCCGTGAGGGCTACGCGAACTTCGCGATCACCGACCCGCCGCTGAAGCTCGTCCTCATCGAAGCCGCAGAGGGCACCGCGGGCGGCAGCCTGAACCACCTCGGCGTCGAGGTGTCGAGCACCACCGAGGTCGCGACCGCCTCGGCACGGCTGGCGGCCACCGGACTCGAGACCGACGACCGTGCCGCCGAGACCTGTTGCTACGCCACCCAGGACAAGGTGTGGGTGTCCGGGCCCGATCGCGAACGCTGGGAGGTCTACACCGTGCTTCGTGACGCCGATCGCATGCACCCCGACCAGACCCCGTCGGCCACGGCTTCGTCGTCGACGGTGGCATGCTGCAACTGACCGGCGACCTCGCACGACCCGGAGGCGAGATGACCGACACCGATGTGTTCGACCTGCTGGACGTGCTCGCCGACCCGCACCGTCGCCAGATCCTGCAACGCCTGGTCGACGGTGCGGTGTGCACGTGCACGGACCTCGTCGCGGCGACCGGGGTCGGTCAGCCCACGGTCTCGCACCACCTGAAGGTGCTGCGGGAAGCGGGCTTGGTGCGCGGTGAGCGGTGCGGACGGTTCGTGGAGTACTCGGTGGTGCCGGCTCGGCTTCGGACCCTGGCCGTAGCGTTCACCACACTGGCCGACCGCGCCGAGATGGTGGGATCGACCCGCTCCTGAGCGGTCACGGACTCCCCGGCGTCAGCACCTCGTGGACTCGCCGGAGAGAAGGTCCGCCGCTCCGGCGACCGTGACCGGATCCTGCGGCGACGGACCGGTTCCGCCCTCGCCGTGTGCTGGGCGTGTCACCCACACCCGGGCGGACGCGGCCCCGGAACAGCAGCGAGCCCCGCCGAAGGCGGGGCTCGACTCGACCGTGGTGTTCGTCCGGCTATGCCAGTTCGAACCTCAAGATCGTCACCTCGTCAGCTCAGAGCGGCTGGACGTCGGTGGCCTGGGGGCCCTTCTGGCCCTGGCCAACGTTGAAGCTGACCTTCTGGTTCTCGTCCAGCGACTTGTAACCTTCCGCGATGATCGCGGAGAAGTGAACGAACAGGTCCTCGCCACCTTCATCGGGCTGGATGAAACCGAAGCCCTTGTCGGCGTTGAACCACTTGACGGTACCTTCTGGCATGTGCTGTTCCCTTGTTTGATGGCGCATCGGCTCGGGTGGTTCGAGCGGAATCGCAAGAACGATAGGCCCCGACCGGGCGCGTGGTGACACCACGCTACCTCATCATCCGGGTTTCGCAACGTCCGGCACCGATGGCGCACGGTGCACCGGGAGGGGTCGCGTCTCCGGCGGGCGCCGTGGTGGTTGCATCGGCGCCGACCGGACGCGACAGCGCAACTCCGGGTGGGGCCCGATCCTGGATGCGCTGAGCCGAGCCCGCCTCGTCGGACCCACGAACGGCAACGCAGCTCACCGGGGTCAGGTCGCGGGTCCGCCGTGGCGTCCCTGACCTGCGCGGAAGCGCGCGAGGCCCTCGTGCATGCCACCGGCGTCGATGGCCGCGATGCCGCCATCGTGCTCGGCCAGCAAGGCGTCCGCGAGCGACAGCCCGTGCGAGGTGAGCGCCGATGCCCGGTCGGCCAGCATCGTGGTCCGGGGCAGCGCGGCCAGTTGATGGGCCAGCGCCACGGCCTCGGCCAGCGCCGACCCAGGCGCCGCGACCCGGGTCGCCAGGCCGATCGCGAGCGCTTCCTCGGCGTCCACCGGGCGGCCCGTGAGGATCAGATCCATCGCCCGTGCCTGCCCGATCAGCCTCGGCAGGCGCACGGTGCCGCCGTCGATCAGCGGCACGCCCCACCGTCGGCAGAAGACCCCCAGGACGGCGTCCGCCGCCACGATCCGCAGGTCCGCCCACAGCGCCAACTCCAGACCGCCGGCGACCGCATGGCCCTCCACCGCCGCGATCACGGGCTTGCCGAGCTGCATCCGCGTCGGACCCATCGGGCCACGCTCCGAGCGCTCGAGCCGGTTGGTGCGTTCCGGATCGACCGCCACCGCATGCAGGTCGGCGCCGGCGCAGAAGGTCCCACCCGCGCCCGTCAGCACGGCCACGTGCTGGGCGGGGTCGTCGTCGAACCGCTCGAACGCCTCGAGCAGCGCGTCCGCCGTGGGACGGTCCACGGCGTTGCGAACCTCCGGCCGGTCGATCGTGACGACCAGGACCGGGCCGTCCATGTGGGTGCGAACACTCATCGGGGTGACCTCTCGAGGATCGACCGGGACCGGTCCGGCGAGGGTCGCACATCGCAGCGCCCTCCGGATGCGGGTGCCCGGGTCGCAGGGGCAGAGGTCGCCCTCGCCGAGGCCCCGGGACCGGTCCCTAGACGGGGGCCTCCTGGAGCTGCCCGAGCGTGGTCCGTGAACGCTCGCGCTGGGCGAGCCACACCCCGCCGATGGTCAGCACGGTGCCGGCCAGCACCACCAGGGTCAGCGCTTCGCCGAGCACGAGCGCTCCGGCCACCAGGGCGACGATCGGGATCAGGTAGGTGACCATGACCGCACTGGTGGCCCCGACCCCCTCGATCAAGGCGTAGAAGGTCAGGAAGGCCAGCGCGGTCCCGAACACGCCGAGGGCCACCAGGGCGAGGACGGCCGACACCGGCACGACGGCGAGTTCGGGGACGGGTGCGAACAACGCCGCAGCCGGGATGGTCAGCACGGCACTGGCCAGCACCTGACCGGTGGCGATGGCCAACGGCGAGTGGTGGCCCGACACGTACTGCTTGGCGTAGACCGTGCCCCCGCCGTAGGACACGGTTGCCAGAACGATCGCTGCTGCCGCCAGGACCGTCCCCGGCCTACCGAGGTTGCCGGAGACCGCGAGTCCCGTGCCGCTGAGCGCGACCAGCAACCCCAGGACCCGGCGCGCGGACGCGCGCTCGACCCGCACGAGCATCGCGATCAGCAGCGTGGATGTGGGGGCCAACGCGTTGACGACGGCGACCAGGCCCGACGGCAGGAACTGCGTCGCTCACGCCATCAGCCCCCAGGGGATCGCGTTCCCCAGTGCAGCCAGCAGGGTGAGGTCACGCCAGACGGCGAGGCCGCGCGGCAGGCGGGTGCCGCGCACCCGGAGGATGACCAGCAGCACGATGGCGCCGATGACGCACCGGACCGCCACGATCCACAGCGGCGCCACGGTTTCCACCGCGACCTTGATGAACAGGAACGAGCACCCCCACATCAGCCCCAGCGCCACGAGCAGCACGACATCACGGGTGGTGAAGGTCGACCGGACCTGGGTGACGGCCACGAGGGTTCCTGGCACGAGAGCTGGCCCGAGCGGGGGGAACCGCGGGCGCAACGAGGAGGGAAGCGGCGCCGAGAGTATCTCGACATCGAGAGAGTCGATATCCGACCCACCGGCCGACGATGCGCGGAGTGGCCACTCCCAGCCGGACGGCCCGGTCGGCAGCCCGAGACGGGCGCTTCGTTGCGGTCCGTCCTTCGTTGCGGTCCGAGGGGCTCGGCCCGACCGCGTCGCCGCGGCTACCGAGGGGCCAGGGGCTTGAGACGGTTCTCACGCTTCGGGGGCACCAGCGCGACCAGCAGGGCAGGGGTGGCCGCGGCCAGCAGTGCCACGTCGCCGCCGAAACGGGTGGCCAGCACCCCGAACAGGCTCGGCCCGATGATGAACCCGGCCGCGATGAACACGATGGCCAAGGTGAACCCGGTGGTGGGGCGATCTCGGTAGACATGCTGGCTCCACATCACCAGCAGAGCGAACCCGGTCGTGAAACCCACCCCGAACAGGCCCGCCGACCCGAGGGCGGCGACCGTCGAACCGGGCGCGACCAGCAGCACGAGGAACGATCCGCTGATCAGGACCAGCATCACCGCCAACGGTCTACGCACGCCGAAACGGTTGGCGATGCTGCCGCCGAAGGCACCCACCGCAGCGCCGGCGATCCCCAGGGTCGCCCACATCGCCGGACCGATCCAACCGGCCAGGCCGGCATCCTGGACGGTGACCGGCGCGTACGCGAAGTAGGCACCGCAGGTGATCGATATCCCCAGTGCGACGACCAGCATCCGCAGCGACCGGGGGTTGAGGAACCACCCCAGCCGGGGCCGTCGGTGGCCGGAGACCGGACCTACCGTGTCTGGTGCCAGCACGCGCCAGGCCGCCGCGGCCGCCACCAGCCCGATCGCCGCGAACCCCCACCACACGGCCCGCCACCGGTCCCCGGCCACCAGCGTGATCCCGCTGGCGACCACCAGACCGACCGGCGAGCCGGCGTTGACCAGCGCAAGCGCACGCCGGGTCTCCTGCGTCGGGACCTTGTACGCGATCGCATCCGAGAACGGCGCCCACGCCCCGCCGGCGCTGGTGCCCGCCGCGATCACCCCCACGGCCAGCAGGATCGGACCAGGCGCCGATGCCATCGTGGCCGCACCGACCGCCAACAGCAGACACCCCGAGACCACCGGCACGCGAGGCCCGTACCGGGCCGTGAGGACCCCGGTGGCCACGGTGGCGACCAGGTAGCCCGCCTGCGCCGAGCTGGCGTAGAAGCCCAGCACGTCCAGTGACAGGCCGAACTCCTCCCGGAACCTCGGTACGAACAGCCCGAACGCCTGCCGACCGAGGGCGTAGGTCGCTACCAGTGCCAGCAGACCCGCAAGCCCGACACGGGAACTCTGACTGATCGGCACGATGATCCTTCCACGGCATCCGCCACGGTGCACCGGGGGCCCGTCGGCCCTCGCCACCCAACCAGTTCGTGACCACGCCGGGGATTTCTCGGCCACCGACGACTGGCGCAGCTCCCGTGGACGCTCGGTCGGCCGTCGCGTCTCCCAGCTACCAGGCGTCCGTCGCAACCCGGTTCTCGGCCGGCACAACCGTGCCGGTGGGGGCGTTCACGGATCTTCGCCTGCACCGCGAGGACCGAAGTGAACCGGGCCGGCTCCCCCCGGTGGCGTCATGTCGGGTGCGGCGGTGGACTTCGGGCTGAGCGCGGCGCTGATCCCGAGGTGACCCACCGAGAAGGTGCGCGTCGAGTCGTCGCGGCCGCGACCAGAGCGGGGCATCCGTCGTCCCCGACACAGGCGCGCTCCAGCTCCCCTACGCCCCGACCGCACCCGGTGGGCTCGGCACTGCCGACGACGAGCGGCCGGCAGCGCGCCGAAGGCCTCTGTCCCAGCAAGCCACGAGACGGTGGCGGGCGGGAGGTGGTGGGCGCCCTGCCAGTCTGCAGCCCGGGGAACGACCTACGGTCGCGCTTGCTGTCGGTCCACGATTCGGGAGCTGCACATGAACCGCACCCCCGCGACCGCCGCCGACGTTCTGGGTGTTCCCCTGCTGCCCCCGGGCCCGCTCACCGCGCTCGGCAACCGGATCCGTGGCGTCCTCGGTCGCCTGCACGGGGCGATGGCCCCGCCGCCGGCGCGGATCCTGGAGGGACTGTTCGGCATGCTGGAGCACCGGGTGCTCGTGGCGCTGTGCCAAGCCGGCGTGCCCGAGGCGCTCACCGGCCCGATGGCGGTACCCCCACTCGCGCGTCGGCTCGGCGCCGATCCCGTGCGCCTCGAGCGGCTCTTGCGTCACGCGGCCACCAACGGCTGGGTCCGCCTCGATCGTCACGGACGGGTCCGCCCCACCCGCCTCACCGCGTTCCTGCGCAGCGACCATCCGGGGGGATGGCGGGCGTGGGTCGAGTTCGCCGGCGGGCAGGAGATCGTGGCCGCGGTCGGCGCGCTCTCGGTGGACGCAGAACCCACCGACACGTTCGCCGCCGTCAACGGCGCACCGTTCTTCGACTGGATGGCTCAGCACCCAGACCGTTGGAGCACGTTCGATCGCGCCATGGGCGCTGGTGGGCGCATGCATGCCCTGACGTTGGCCGCGGCACTCGACTGGTCCGAGGACCGACGGGTGTGCGATGTCGGGGGCGGCACGGGAGAGCTGCTATCGACCCTGCTGGACCTCGTCCCCAGCTTGGAGGGCACACTTCTCGACCTGCCCGAGGTCGTCGCCCGAGCGGTGCCGCATCCCCGGCTGCAGACCCGTGGCGGCGACGCGTTCGCGCACGTCCCCGGAGGCTTCGACACCTACCTGTTGGTGAACGTCCTCCACGACTGGGACGACGCCCACACCGTGCGGATCCTCACGCGGGTGGCCCGGGCCACCGGGTCCTCGGGACGTGTGGTCGTGGTCGAAAGTGGATACACGGCGGTGCCCCGTGACACGCTCGCGGTCTCGGCCGACCTGCTGATGGCCACACTCACCTCTGGCGGCCGTGAGCGTGGCACCGAGGAGTTCATCGAACTCGGTCACGCCGCCGGGCTGCGGCACGAACGGGTGGTGCGGCTCGCGTCGGGCGACCTCGCCCACGTGTTCCACCCGGCCGAGCGATAGCCGCGACGGGAGGCTCACAAGCCATCCCGCTGCGCGCGTGCAGGTGCTGGTCAAGGTGTCCGGACTCGCCGCGTTGCTCGAGGTCGTACCCACGCCGGGCAGCGAGGGGTGGCTGTCCTCGCCGATCACCGACCTGGCCTCGAGGACGGCGAGATGTTCGGCGCCGGCGCGGGACGGGGCTGAACCGTCCGGTGCCGCAGCCGAGTTCGATCAGCCGTTGGCCGGCAGCGGCCCGAGCGAGCGTGGCGTCGCGTTCGACCGAGAACGCGTGACGTCCCCGGAGGGCCGCTCGAACCCACGGTCGTAGCGTTCGGGGTCGAGCGCGCCGGAGGCTTCGGGGTCGTCGCTCACGGTGAGCTCGTGGCCTTCGACCGCGTTGTCCGTGGGTCGCGGGGATGGGTTTCGGTCATGCGCAGGGCGACATCGAGCCCGGACGCGGCGGTGATCGCGGCGATGACGACGATGGCGGTGCTGAGGGTGTACAGGTCGGCGAGTGTGCCGGCGAGTACGGCACCGACGGCGAAGCCGAGGTCGCGCCACAGCCGGTAGACCCCGACGGCGGCGCCGCGCCAGGCCGGGTGGGCGACGTCGCCGACCGCGGCGATCAGGGTCGGGTACGCCATCGCGGTACCCGCACCGAACAGCGCGCTACCCGATGCCCACACGGCGAAGCTGTCGCCGAGGGCGATGACCAGCAGACCGGCGGCTTCGGTGAACTGCCCGCCGGCGATCAGCCACTTGCGACCCACCCGGTCGGAGAGCGCGCCGGTGAACAGCTGCCCGACGCCCCACACGGCCGGGGCGATCGCCACCAGCAGCCCGACGGTCGACAGCTCGAGGCCGCCCAGGGCGAAGAAGATCGGGAACAGCCCCCAGGCCATGCCTTCGTTCAGGTTGTTGACCAGCCCGGCCTGGCTGGCCGAGGACAGCGACGGATCGCGCCAGGTCCCGAGCGCGAACACCTGCCGGGCGGTGAGGTCGCCGTCGTGGCCGTTGGTTCCGACGACGTGGCTTCCGACCTCGTGGGCGACGTGCCCGGCGGTCTCGCGCACGAACACGCTGGAGAGGCCGATGCCGAGGGCGGCGAACGCGAGCCCGAGCAGGAACGGTCCAGGTCGCAGGCCCGCGGTCTCGGCGATCGCGCCGGTGGCCCAGGCGGCCACCGCGACCGCGCCGTAACCGGCCGCCTCGTTGAACCCCATCGCGGTGCCACGTTTGGCGGGGCCGACCAGGTCGATCTTCATGATCACGGTGATCGACCAGGCCAGCCCCTGGTTGACGCCCAGCAGCACGTTGGCGAACACGACCCAACCCCACGACGGTGCCCAGATCAGCAGCAGCGGAACGGGAACCGCGAACAACCAGCCGACCAGCAGGACCGGTTTGCGGCCGTAGCGGTCGGCGAGCGTGCCGGCGAAGTAGTTCACGATCGCCTTGGTGAGCCCGAACGCGGCGATGAAGGTCAGCATCGCGGAGTAGGCGGTCAGGCCGAACTCCTGCTCGGCCAGCAGCGGCAGCACGGTGCGTTCCATGCCGACCATCCCACCGACCAGCGCGTTGACCGCGACCAGCAGCACGAACTGCGGCAGGTTCTCGCGCAGCCCCAACTGCAAGGGCGTGCGGTCGGTGCGGCTCACGCCCTGGCTCCGGTCGGGAGATCGGTGAGCGCGTCGGGGATCTCCCCGGTGGTGGACTGGGGCGACACGCCGAGCTCGACGTCGCGTGGCCCCGGCACGTGACCCGATGCGAACTCGCTCGTCTGACGGATGTCGGGTACCGCCCGGCCCTTCGCGCCGGCCCCGTCCACCAGCGCGACGGTGGCACGCGGCCCGCCGGCATCGCGCAGCAGATGGGCCAGGTGCCCGGGAGGGTGTCTGGGCGTGGCGAGGTCCTCGGGCGTCAACCCGCCGATGTCCAGCACGATCACGTCCACAACGAACCTCCAGCTACTCAAGTACCGGCTTGAGCAGTAGCGTGGCCGGCCCCACCCTGGAAGTCAAACCAACGTTTGAATAGTGGTAGGCTGGTGATCGCACAGGAGGCGATCATGACCACGAGCACCGTGCCTCGCCGGGAGGCCAAGGACGCGCTCTACGAGGGGTTCGCGTCCATCGCCCGGGCGCTCGCGTCGGGCCGGCGGGCCGAGATCGTCGATCTGCTGTCCCAGGGCGAACGCACGGTCGAGGAGATCGCTCAGGAGATCGGCCAGTCGCTGGCCAACACCTCCCACCACCTACGTGCGCTCGCCCGGGCCCAGCTGGTGACCACCAGGCGTGCCGGCACCCACATCCACTACCGGCTCACCTCGAACACCGTGGTCGACGCCTGGGTCGCGCTGCGTGATCTCGCCGCCGAGCGGCTGGACGAGTTCGACGAGCTCGCCACGGCCTACCTCGGCGACCGCCACGAGCTCGAGACCATCACCCGCGACGGCTTGCTCGCACGGCTCGAACGGGGCGATCTGGTGCTCATCGACGTGCGTCCGGACGCCGAATATGCCGCCGGACACATCCCCGGGGCCATCTCGACACCCCCGGCCCAACTCGGCGTCGCGCTCGATGGACTCCCCGACCAGGGCGACGTCGTCGCCTACTGCCGGGGCCCCTACTGCGTCTACGCCGACGATGCCGTGCGCACGTTGCGGGCCCGCGGCCGCCGGGCGCTGCGCCTCGAGGATGGCTTGCCCGAGTGGCGACGTGCCGGGGGCGCCATCGAGCCGTGAGGCAGAGCGTCACGATCCGGTCGGCCTCCAAAGGTCCGGTCCGCGAGGTGGTCCATCGTCGACCAGAACGCCCCGGACGACCGGTGACATCGCCGCCAGATCGCCATCGCGCCCGCCCGGGCCATCTCGCCGGCCGACCTGCGCATCACACCCGTTGCACGAGGTCCGCTCCAGGTGCGCTCGGGGGAAAGGATCGGCCGGGTCGTCGCGAGTAGCGTCGGGCCCGGCGCATCCGACGACCTGACGTTCGTGGAGGCTGTGCATGCGGATCCGGAGGGCTGGTCGAGCCGATGTTCCTGACGTGGTCGCGTTGCTCGCCGAGGACGATCTCGGGCGCCGCCGGGAATCCGCCGAGGTGCCGCTAGACGATCGTTATTGGACGGCCTTCGAGGCCATCGACGCTGACCCCCACCACCAGCTGGTGGTGCTGGAGACGAACGACGGGCAGGTGGCGGGCTGCCTGCAGTTGAGCTTCCTGCCGTACCTCACGTTCCGAGGCGGCTGGCGAGCACAGATCGAGGCGGTACGTGTCGCGGCCGAACACCGCGGCACCGGCCTCGGTCGCATCTTGTTCGAGTGGGCCATCGAGGAGGCTCGCCGACGCGACTCTCACCTCGTGCAGCTCACGACCCACATGCAGCGCCCCGACGCGCTGGCCTTCTACGAGTCGCTCGGGTTCACCGTCACCCACCAGGGACTGAAGCTGTACCTGCAGGGCGACGTGACCGGTCGGTAGCGAAGTCGGCGCCGGGTGCTCGGCTTCACTGGTCCGTGCGCCGGGTCCCCGTACGGATGCACGCCCGAGAACGGCTGACGGGTGACGGGCCTGGCCCGTGATGCGCGAGCGACCGGCATGTTGCGCTCCGGCGGATCGCGGACCACGTCGAGGTCCGCCGCTGGGCACATCTCGGGACGAACCCCGATCGCCGACGAACCAGAGCGGTGGCCGGTCGTACGGAGCGCGATCCACTGCGGTCCCTGGCGTGGCGAGCACGCTCCTGCAGGTCGTGGGCGAGCGCACCCGTGCGGTGCGGCAGGTCGTGGGCGGTCATGGACCGTCCAGCCCGCTGCCCAGCAGCGGGCCGCGGTCTCACCGTCGATCTTCAGGCGACCGTCTCCATGGTGGGCGGAGCGAGCTGAACCACCCGTAGGCCGTGTTGGCGACGTCGTGTCCCGGAGATCACGGCCCGCCGACCGTCGCCTCTGCGGTCAGGTCGGCGTACTCGTCAGCGAAGGCTGCGGCCGCCTCGACGAACGCATCGAGGTCTGCGTCGGTCACCGCGAGACTCAGCGCCAGATAGCCGCGCTCCGCGATGTAGTAGCCCTGGGCGAGCAGTTCATGGAACAGCAGCCGACGCCACCGGTGATCGACGCCCGCCACGTCGGACCACCGCGCCACGGGACCCGGTCTCGGATGGATCGTCATCATCGAACCGAGCCCGGTCACGCAGAACCCGACCGGGGCCAGAGCCCGTGACAGCCGGTAGCGAAGTCGGTCACCGCGCACGTTGAGGCCGGCGAGGGTGTCGGCGTCGAGGAGTGCGAGGACGGCGGTTCCGGCGGCCATGGTGAACGCGTTGTTGTTGAAGGTGCCGCCGTGCGTGAGCCCGCCCCGCGTCGGATCGAATGCCGCCATCACCTCGTGAGAACCGCCGAAGGCGCCGAAGGAGAGCCCGCCGCCGAAGTACTTGCCGAGCACCGTCAGGTCGGCCCGGACGTCGTACACCTCCTGGGCACCACCGACCGCGAGCCGGGAGGTCATCACCTCGTCCATGACCAGAAGAGCACCGTGGGTCCGGGTGAGGCTCCGCAGCGCCGAGAGGAAGCCGTCCGACGCGGGGATGCAACCACCCGCGCCGAGCATGGGCTCCACCAACACACAGGCGATCTGCTCGCCGTGCCGGGAGAACTCGGCCTCGACCGCGGCGGTGTCGTTGTAGGGCAGGATGGCGAAGTCGAAGGGGACCCGCAGCGGCGCGCTGCCCGGCAGGAACGTCATCGGCCCACCGTGGTAGCCGCCCTCGAAGACCACCACCCGGTCGCGACCGGTGACGTGGCGGGCCGTGAGCACCGCCATCAGGTCGGCCTCGGTGCCCGAGTTGGTGAACCGCACCTGCTCGACAGAGGTGAACCGCTCGACCAGGGCGCCTGCGAACGTCGTCTCGGGCTCGCTCATGGCGCCGTAGCCCCACCCCCGATCCAGCACGGCCCGCACCGCATCGGCGACCTCCGTCGGGCGCCCCAGCAGACCGGCCGAGTAGTCGCCGAGCAGGTCGACGAGACGATGCCCGTCAACGGTGGTCAGCACCGCTCCCTCGGCACCGGCGATGCGGAGACCGAAGGGTTCGGTGTGCAGCACGGATCTGGTGTTGCCGCCCGGCATCACCTCCGCTGCCGCACGCGCCAGCCGTGCGCTGCCCGGATTGCTCTCGACGTACCGCCGCGTCACATCGGTCAGGGCGACGTCAAGGGCATCGGTCATGTTCGGCAATCTAGCCGAGAGGGCGGCAACCGGTTCGGCCGGCTCAGCAGTCGGACCGGCCGTTCAGCGCGATGCTCGCCACCTGAGCGGCCACCAGGCGAAGGCCGCCGTGACGGCGCTCCGGCCTGCGGGTGGAGCCAACTCGCCGGAGCATCCGGGGGTCGGCTCCCTGGCGGTTGGTGCCTGCGTCGGGCAAGATGGCGGGCGTAGACCACGGGCGAGGATCCGTCGGACGGGATGGAAGCGCGAGTGGCCCGGGCTGAACGACGGTGGGTCGAGCAGCGTGCTCGCCTCCAGGCTGCGGAAGCGGCGGTGTTCGCGCACTACCGGGTCGCGGCCACCTCGGCGCCGCTCGTCCTCGCTGACCCACCGCTGACGACCCGGGTCGTGCGGGTCGGGTCGGGACCACCGACGGTGCTGCTGCACGGGGGTGCGCTCACCTCGACGGTCTGGGCGCCGCTGCTCGTGCATCTGCCGGGGCGGTCGTTGTACCTGGTCGATCTGCCGGGCTGCGGGCTGGCCGATACGTTCGACTACCGGGGCGTGGACCTGGCCAGCCACCAGACCGCGTTCGTCGGTTCGGTCCTGGATGCGTTGGGGTTGGACCGAGCGGCCGTGATCGGCGCATCGATGGGTGGCTGGTTCGCGCTGCGCTTCGCGATCGAACGCCCGGAACGGGTGAGCGCAGCGGCGCTGGTCACCGCCCCCGCGATGGCCCTGCCGGGCGCTCTCATGCCGGTGTCGATGGCGCTGCCGAGCACCTGGCTCGGACGCCGGATGGGAGGCATCGGCCCTCCGCCCTCGGTCCGGATGACGCGGCGGATGCTGGCGACGATCGGCGGGGACGGATCGGTCGCTGGGGCGCCGGATGTCCTGTTCGACGCGCTCGGGGCGGCGATGGCGATCGCCGCCCCGAGCTACGCAACGCTCGATATGTGCCGATGGCGTACCCCCCATCCACACTTGCAGATCACGGAAGCGGAGTTGGCAGGCTGCCTTCCACGGTTACTCCTGCTGTGGGGCGAGCACGACAGGGTGCAGTCACCCGAGGCCGGCCGGTGGGCAGCGAGGCTGCTGCTCCACGGACGGTTGGAGGTGCTGCCCGGTGGGCATGGCCTGTGGTTCGATCTTCCGGAGCGGTGCGGGGACCTGCTCACCACGTTTCTGCATGGAGTCGATCAGCAGCCGGCGTAGGTCGCAGCATCGTTGCAGACCATCGACGGGAACGTGATCTCGAGCGCCCGATGATGGCGATCCGGCCCACGACGCGCTGACCGAGGCGCCGAACCTGCTCCCAGGCATCTTCCGCGATCCGCTGACGCTGGCGATGGCCGGTACGTGACCCCGGCACCGCGAGTCTGCTGCTCCCGACGACGACCCGCGGGGCTGTCGTACTCGCACGAAGCCTGAGCCTGCTGCTGGGTGCGCACATGCTCCTGGAGATCGCCTCCCTGTACAAGGCCCGTCCGCGCGGGACCGGGCTGGCGGCCTCCTCGGGCACGACGGCCGCTTTCCCGGAGCAGTCCTCATGAGCCTCTACTCGTCGTTTCTGACGCTGGGCCCCTTCATCCTGCTGACTGTCACGGCGGGGCCTTCGGTCCGTGGGGCGCAGATGACGACCAGGAGTGGAGCTACTCCTTCCTGTTCGAGGTGGTCCTGGTTCTCAGCGTGGTCGGCGGCGGGATCGTGTCCGTGCTGTTCCTGGGCGAGATCGTTAGCCCGAGCGCGGCGACGCGTTGGGGCGTCGTCGTCGCGGGCTGCTTGAGCCTGGCGCTCTTGGCCGTGCACATGCTCTCGGAGGTGACCTCGCGGTACCACTCACACCGACGTGATCCGGCCATCGCCACCTGCCACCAGTCGCCGTCCTCGGACGCACGAAGGGGGGCACGGTTCACTCACGCACCGGCACGCCACCCAGTGCGCGACGTTCTTCCGAGAGCTTGCCTTGGCCACCGGCCATCGAGACTGACTCAGCAGCTATGTGCGCAGGCCTTGGGGCGCCCGGACGCCCCTACTCACGGCGATGATCGGTCGCTTGGCGCCTCGCGGGTCATGCATATGGTCATCAGTGCCTCGATGCCGGTGAGATCGAAGCCTCCGAGGGCACCGGCTGACGGTGCACCCTCGAGCAGGTCAGGTACTGGGCGCCGGCCCGGCACTCGTCGCGCTGCCTGTTCTGCGAGGACCACAGCTCACGAGCCCGTCGCGCCACCACGAGGCGAGCCCTCGAGTCAGCTGATCGTGGTCAGCGCGTCCGTACTGGTCCTCGACGACGAACTCGGACCCGTCCTCGCCCGGGGCCGCCTCGTCGGTCATCCGCAGGAACATCGTGAACCGTTCGCCTCCGGATCGGCCTTGCGGCAGCTGTAGGCCCCCGCCAAACGTGTCCCGCAACGCTTCAAATGCACCGCCAACCGGACGAGTTGGCCGTCCAGCAGCCATCCGGGCAACAGGTGCGCACGGCCGCGCCCGCGACAAGGCCGCCCGCCGACATGGTTGGCGCGCGGAGCTGGGCCGGTCGTCCATGGGACGGCACATGCTGACCGAAAGGCGGTGTTCCGCTACGCACGGTGAGGGCTGCGAGAACGATGATGCACTCCGCCGGGTCACGCGTGCATCGCTGGGCCCCTGAACAAAAAGGTCACAAACGTGGACACCCCGATCATCATCGCGATCGTCGCCGCCGTCATCGTGCTCATCATTCTCGCCCTACTGATCCCGAAGATGAACAAGAAGCGGGAACAGCAGAAGCGGGCCGAGGTAGCCCGCAATCGCGAGGAAGCTCGCGGGCACCTGCAGGAGTCAGAGCGCCTTCAGGCCACCGCCACCAGAGAGGCCGCGACCGCCGACGAGCAGCTCGTGCGTTCCCGGAACGATCAAGCCGTTGCTGCCGAACGCACGGCCGCAGCCGAACGCGAAGCGGAGGAGCAGCTGGCCCGCGCCCGTCGCGAGAAGGCCGAGGCCGAAGAGCGCGCGGCTCTGGTCGAGCGCGACGCCAACGACACGTACCGGAAGGCCGACGAGCGAACCGCCGAGGCCGACCGCGAGCGCGAGCGCGCCCGCGACCTGCTGCCCGACAACGATCGCAACGACGCCACTCCCCTCAGCGACGGTGTCCACGACGACGCCCGGCCCACGAACGGACACCGCGACAACCTCCGTAGCGAGGGTGCACACAGCGACGACGTCCGACGCGACGACGTCCACGGCGCCGGCGATGGCGGCTCCCACCCGGTGCGCTGACCCGGTCGGGGTGATGACCGGCGCGGTCCTCGACCCCAACACCATCGTGCCAGGACCGGGACAGGGGCGGAACCGGTAAGCGGTGCCGCCCTGGCGGGCCGCTTCCAGATCGTTGCCAGTCCGGCCCTGCGCGAAGCGCTGCTCGACTCCTTCGAGGGACGCGACGCCATGGTCGCCAGCGGCATGGAAGTCGGCATCCGCGAGGGATACGAGCGCCTCGACGAACTCCTCGCCGGATGAGAGGCGCCACGGGTCCGCACCGGGAGGGCGTGACCAACATGGCGACGGTCGCACCGCGCAGTCATGGGTAGGCGGCCTCCGGATCGGTGCCCACCATCACGGCGATGACGCGTCGGGCCGCCGGCGCACTGGGTCGCGCCGGATCGGCGCTGTGCTTGCGGCCATCTGCTGTGGTCGGCCGCCACGGCGCCTGGCGTGATACGGACACGCCGTGGACGCCGACGGATCCCGAGCTTGGGTGGCCGGTGAGTGGCGTGAGCGGCGGCACGAGTTCGAGGAGCAAGACTGGTCGACCCATGCGGCCTGACCCACTACTCCGCGGCCTCCAGCAGCTCACGCAGCCGCTGCGCGAACGCCTCCGGGTCGTTGCCCGGTGACCACTCGTTGGCGGCGAAGCCGCCGTGGTCACCCGGGAACACGACGGGCTCCAGCCCCAGTAGCTCGGCCAGAGCCTGGCCTCCGCGGCGCGCCATGGTGCCCTCGCCCTCTGCGCCGATCGCGGCCACGATGTTGACCGCCGACGCGCGTAGTGCCTCGGCGTCCGGCTCGAACGGTGGCATGCCAAGCGTGCGACTGAGCAGCAGGTCGTCGCGGGAGCCATCGTCCTGCACAGGGAGGCCGAACTGCACTGGGTCAGGCGCGGGGTCGTCGAGATAGTTCTCGGGCAGGGGACCGGGGTACATCACCAGCTTCACGAACTTGGCCATGGCCGGGCCATATCCACGCTGCTGGTAGGTGTCGAGGATGTCCGCAGTCACCTTCCGCGCCGTCTCGCGGTCCTCCAGCAACGTCACCAGCGGCGGCTCGTGAACCACCAACCTGCCGACGTCGCTGGGGTGGTCAACGATCCAACACAACGCGTTGACGGCGCCGCCGCTGGACGCGAAGACGTCCACGGGGGCCAAGCCGGTTGCCTCCACCACCCGGTTTAGATCGTCGGCATGCCCCTCTACGGTCACCTCGCCGTCCAGGCCAAGGGTGCTGCGCTCCGTTCCCCGCGGGTCGTAGGTGATGACCGTGCGGTCGTCGATGTGACCGATGAGCTGGCCGAATCCGGACGCAGCCATCGGCGAGCCGAGCACGAACAGCGGTCGGTGGTCGTCCGGCGCTTCCGGCCTACACACGTCGAACGCCACCACGGCCCCGCCGGGCACCTCGATGGTGTGGGTAGTCATCTGAGTCATCGCTGCTCCTGGGCGATGGCGACTGCTCTACGTGACCCACGAAGGGTCTGGGACTCATCGGTCGACGGCCATCCCGTGACCTTGTTCACCACCGGGGTACACACGCTATGTGTCGATCACCTCTTCGCCCGAGGGCGCCCGAAACCACGGTTCCGCGCCGAGACGGCGACTCCTGCGGGTGACCCGTGGTCATCGTAGACTTGGCCGCAGCAGTCCAGGCCCCCGAGCATGGGAGGGCGCCGTGTACGACCAGCGTCGGGTTCAAGACGCGGTGCTCGCGCTGATGCACCTCAACGCGCACGAGGACAAGTTCGGTTGGCGAGCGTGGAAGACGTTCCCCTGGGAGGCGACCGACGGCCTGCACGAGCGAGGGCTCATCGATGAGCCGCGTTCCAAGGCCAAGTCGGTGGCGCTCACCGACGAAGGGGCGCGACTGGCCGAGCAGTTGTTCGCCGAGTGGTTCGGGGTCGACGATGCCGAACCTGGATGCAGCCGGCCACAGCCCTGACCTGGCCGTCCGCATGTGCGGCCAGTCGTGTTTCCCAGGCGGGTGTCTCACGGTCTCGAGCAGGTAGCCGTCACGGGCCTGACTGACCGGTTGGCCGCCCCGGTGGGGCGCTACTTCGAGGGCGGTCCTTCGCCTGCGAGGACCAAGGCCAACGAGCGTCGTTGTCGCGGTCCGTGGACGGCTATCTGGTTGGCGATGCAGAGCCCTGGCGACCGGGCGTCAACGGCTGCGAGACGGTTGGCGAACCGTCGGCCGGCCTCACCCTCGGGTGCACGCGCCGAGGAGGTGGCGCAGACCGTCGGGCGCCACATCCCCGACCGGTCGCAGGCGCTGCTGCTCGCGGCCGTGGCCGGCGGCTGGTTCGTTCACCGGTGGCGAGCCGACAAACCGGAACAGGCGACGCCGGAAACCAGCAAGGGAGTGACCCGGAGACCACCACGCGCCGGACGAGCGAAGTGGCGTTCACCGAAGGACACCCGGTCCTCATGCCCTGGCTCTGGTGGCCACCGGAACGTTGCTCGTCGAGGGCGACACGGATGACGTGATCCTCAGGTACAGCCGTTGATGATGGCGTGTAGGTAGGGGAGGTGGACGACGGCGCTGGTGGCGGCGATGGTTCCGAGTAGGAGCACGGAGACGCTGGCGGTCCCGGTGCTGGCCCCGGCTCGGGTCGGCGCGACGAGGTGCCTGATGCGGTCGGGCCCGGCCGCGTGGAGCACGGCCGGTGCGTTGTCGGCAGGTGACGGGCACGGTGTCGCCTCGCCGAGCTTGAGTAGGGCGCCGGCGAGGGCGGTGGTGCCGGTCCGCCTCCGTGCAGCATCGTCTGCCGCGATCTCGAGGTAGTGGGGAACGGCGTCGGCCGCGGCCGTGACGACGGGGGCCCACCGCAGTGGTACGGCGAGCGCGTCGAGGACGGTTCGGATGCTGTGGTGACGCTGGGTGAGGTGTGCCTGCTCGTGGGCGAGCACCGCTGCGAGCTCTCGTGGGGTGAGCACGGCGAGGGCGCCGTCGGAGACGACGGTCCCGGTGTGGCGCGGGTAGGCGATGGCGAAGGGGCGCGGATCGGGGACCCGCCAGACGGCATGCCCGTGGATGCGCTCGCGCGACGCGCCGACGAGCATCGCTCGCGCTGAAGCGCGCGTGGCGGCTCGTTGCTGCCGGGCGGCGCGGATGGCGCTGATCGCGATGCCGGCCGCGGTGAGCGCCGGCATCGCGAGCAGGGCCGGGGCAGGGATCGGGGTGTGCAGGAGCGGGCCGGCGAACGGGTTGGTGAGATCGAGACATCGTTGGCACAGTTCGGCAGCCGCACCACCCAGGATGGTCGGGCCGGAGAGCATCCAGGCGAGCAGCGGGCCGATCGCCAGCACGGCGAGGACCCATGCCGCGATGCTGCCGGCCCACAGCGCGGTGGCCAGGCGCGGGGCGCGAGCGAGAGCTGGCGATGCGTGGCGCAGCAACCACGGCGTGACGGTCGCGCCAGCGACCACGGTCAGCGTCAGCAGCGCCGGGACTCCGAAGACGGTCACGTGCCCTCACGCCCGTTGCGAGCGAGGTAGTCGCGGAGCAGCGCGAGATCGTCGGGCGCCATGCCCGCCGCGAAGTGCAGGATCGACGCACGACGATCGCTGCTGGTCGCCAAAGCGTGCTCCATCAGCATGGCCGCGTGCTCGTCGCGCGATCGTCGCGGACGGTGTCGAGCGGCGTTGCGCTCGCGGAAGGGCACGACCATGCCCTTGCGCTCGAGGTTGCGCAGCACCGTGGAGATCGTGGTGTACGCCGGATCGTGCGGGAGACGGTCGATCACCTCGCGGACCGTTGAGGCGCCGTGGTCCCACAGCACGTCCATGACCTGCTGCTCGAGCGCACCCAGGCGGGGGGCGCTGGCGTCTGGTTGGGGGTCCTCACTCACGGTTCGACTCCTGGGGCTGCCGGGACGGCGCAGCTCACTTCGCCCTCCAGCCTACGGACCAACGCCCATCCCGACAGCCCGATGGCCGCCCCGGCGAGGTAGGGCTGGGCCGGAGCGAACCATGTGATCGCACCGCTGTAACCGAAGGCCAGGAGCGCGAGCTTGTTGCACACCGGGCAACCGACCGCGAACCACGCCAACACCGCCCCGACGCTTCCCAGCCGACGATCCCGCCCATCACCTTCGGGGATGCGGTCGTCGGCCTCACCCTCGGTGCCGGTCGGAGACGACGCGGCCCGGCCGGGGCGCACGTAGGTCGCGACGAGCAGGCCGGTCAGCACCGAAGCCACGAGCCAGACCGGGTAGTTCCACGGCTCGGTCGGGATCTCGCGCCCGAAGACCGGGTTGGGGATCAGGACCGTTGGCACCCCGATCAGGACGGCAACGGCGAGGGCCGCGATGGCCGCCACCACCCAGCGGTACCCCGCCCAGGTCCGCAACGCCATCGCGGCCGTGCGCAGCGTCGAGGGCCGACCGGGACGGGGTTCGATGACGGGGGGCACAGGGGACCTTTCGGGGCACGTCGCCTCGTCGGGCGTGGCTCGCGGATTCGTCATCGACTATCCGTCATAGTAGATTACTACGTCGGATAGTAGCCTGTCGGTCGACGTCGGCGGTCGACGCCGACACGACGGTACGAGGAGACGCGATATGCCTGCAGTGGAGAAACGGTCCGGGAAGCGCACGTGGGTGGCGCCTACGGTGGTGGCGGCCGTGTGTGCGGCGTTGCTGGCCTTCGCACTCACCGGAGGCGACCGATCCGAGCAGGCCGACGAGGGAGCGGCCGCCCCCTCGGAGCCCGGAGCGTATGGGGAGCAGCCCGCAGGCGAGGAGTCCCCTGCGCTGGCGCTGGAGCGGCGCGACCCGGACGATCCGCTCACCGATGGTCCGGTTGATGCGCCCATCACGATGGTGGTGTACTCCGACTACCAGTGCCCGTTCTGTGCCGGCTGGTCCCACGAGACCCTGCCCACGATGCGGGAGTACGCGGCGGCTGGCGAGCTGCGCATCGAGTGGCGCGACATCAACATCCTGAGCGAGGTCTCGGAGCGTGCGTCGATCGCGTCCTACGCGGCCGGGTTGCAAGGTCGCTTCTGGGAGTACCACGAGGCCTTGTTCCCGGAAGGTGAGATCCGATCTGCGTCGGAGCTGACCGATCAGGGGCTGGTCGAGCTGGCCGTCGAAGTCGGCTTGGACGAGGACCGGTTCGTCGAGGACATGACGGCGGCCGACACCGTGGACGCGATCGACCGCAACGCCCAGGAGGGACTGGCGGCCGGGGTCTCCTCGACGCCCGCGTTCGTCCTCGACGGCCAGCCGATGCTCGGCGCCCAACCGACCCCGGTGTTCGTCGAGATGATCGAGCAAGCACTCACGGACGGTGCCTGAGTGGAGGTCGGACTGGTCACCGCCTTCCTGGGCGGGACGCTGGCCTTGCTCAGTCCCTGCGGTGCCCTGCTGCTGCCGGCGTTCTTCGCCTCGACCATCGGCGCCACCTCCCGGCTGGCCGGTCATGCGACGGTCTTCTACGCCGGCCTCGTGCTTGCGCTCGCACCGCTCGGTCTGGCCGCTGGAACCCTCGGGTCGATCTTCGCCACGCACCGAAGCGCCGTGGTCACGGTCACCGCGGTCCTGCTGATCGGTCTCGGCATGCTGCAGGCGCTCGGCGGTGGCTTCGACATGGCTCGCCTGCTGCCGACGGCAGGCCGGCTGCCCGAGCACGCGGCGAAACGACATGGTGTCGCCCGGACGTTCGCCCTCGGTGCCGCCAGCGGGCTGGTGGGGGTGTGCACCGGGCCGATCCTCGGGGCCGTGCTCACCCTCGCGGCGGCGCAGGGCGACGTCACCGCAGCCCTGACCCTGCTGGCCGTCTACGGGGCCGGGATGGTCATCCCGCTCGTGGTGCTGGCCGCCTTCTGGGAACGGATCGGTCCACGCGGGCACCGGCTGCTTCGCGGCCGCAGCCTGCGGTTCGCACGGCGTGACTGGCACACGACCTCGCTCGTCGCGGGGGTGTTGCTCATCACGGTCGGGGTGGTGTTCTGGGTGACCAACGGGCTCGTCGGGGTTCCCGAACTCATCCCGGTCCACGTGCAGCTGCGGCTGCAGGGGCTCGCCGGTGCTGCGGGCACGAGGTTCGACGTCATCGCCATCGTGGCGATCGCGGTTGTCGCCTCGAGCGTGTGGGCCCTGCGACGGCGACGACCCGGTCCGCAACCTGACGCCGTCAGCGGGTCCGAACGACGATCATCCGAAGAACGCGCGTGAGCCGGCCCTCCCCGCAAGGAGCTGCGGCCGGCACGGTGGCGGTGCTGTTGAGCGCCTGCACCCTGCTGCCCGGTAGCGGGTACCCGACCGGCATCGATCCAGAGATCCGCACGGACGGGACGCCCGCGCCGGCGATCGTGCTCGACTCCGTCGAGCTACCCGAACCACTCGTCGACCGCGAACTGGTCGACCTCGGGTGGGACGCCGTTCCCGAGGAGTCCGCCGGGGTTTTCCTCGGTCTTGGCCAGATCACCGACGACGCCCTACGACTCTCCGCGGTCACCGAAGAGGGCATGGTCCTGTGGACCACCGAGCGTCCATTGTCGTGCGCCGGGTTCGCGCTCACCGCGGACAGCGATCGGCTCCTCGCGGTGCTCACCGACGTCTCACCCGGCAGGGCCTCGGTCGCCGTGACCACCGCCAGTGCCTACGACCTTCACACCGGCGAACAGATCTGGGGCCCGGTCGAGGTGCCAGGCCCGCACGCCGGCCCCGGACTCGTGTTCGCCACGCTCCCGACCGGAGGTGCGATGGGCAGCAGCGGGCCACGCGTCGCACTCGACCCGGCGACCGGGACCGTGTCCGCAACCGAGGACGAGCTCGACGGTGCTCGACTGGTGGGCGAGTACCACGGCACCCTGCTGATCGTCGATCACGAGCACCTGCTCGCCCACGACACCAACGACGGCCGCGAACGGTGGCGCCTGCCGCTCGCCGACCTCGACCTCCACGACGCAGCCCAGGTGGCCGCAGCACCGGACAGCACCCCCGGCCCCGGGCTCGCGTTCGTCGGCGACCGCGACACCGGCTACGCGCTGGTCGACCTCATCGCGGGGAGCATCGTCACAACCGCCGCACTGGGCGCCGCCACCGACCCCAGCACGAACGTGCACGTCACCATCGATCATGACCAGCTGTACGGCCACGACATGGACGGCGACCCGATCTGGGACCACGCGATCGAGCCCGGGACCCGGATCGCCAGCGCCGGCAACGGTGTCCTCTACCTCCTGACCGCCGGCAACATCCACACCCGCGACACCGAAACCGGCCAACCCCTCGGGGTCTACGAAGACCCCCGCACCACCAACGCAGCCCTGCCCCGACACATCGACGACGCAGGCGCCGCCGTCCTCGAAACCTCCCAAGGCTTCCTGCTCGCCACCATCAACCCGGTCGGAACCACCGCCGCACCGACGGGACCGTGATCGGCGTCGTCACGCGAGACGCACCGGCTGGCGCGATGCGCGCGCCCGCCGCGCCACTGGGTCCGACGGCGATGATCATCCGGCTGATCGCGGCGGGAGCTGGTGGCGCTCTGACCGGCACTGCGGTGCTCACCGGCTGGTGGGCGGTCGCGGTCATCGGCACCGGGGTGGTCGCCAGCGCGGTGCACGACATCCGCCCGGCACGTCGTGCCATGGTCGGGACCGCAGCCGGCTGCGTGCACGCGACCGTCACCACCCTGTGGGCCTCGCAGTTCAACGCCTCCGCAGCCGCTGCGCTGATCCTCATCCAGGCTGCCGGATGGGGACTGGCCGCGCTGGCCGTCTCCATGCGCGCACGCTGGCCGTGGCCGCTCGCCCCGGCGCTAGCGATCTCCGAATGGGCACGCACCCACTGGCCGCTTGGGGGCTATCCCCTCGCCCAGCTGTGGCTCACCCAAGCCGACGGACCGCTCGCCGCGCTCGCACCACTGCTCGGCCCCTTCGCGATCACCGCTGCGATCGTGCTCCTTGCCACCGCCGGCATCGCCGCACTGCAGCGACGACCCGCAGCGATCCGCGTCCTCGCCGCATCGCTGATCACGGTCGGTGCCGCTCAGCTGGCGCCGATCCCATCACCGGTCGCGCCGATGGAGGTCGCTGCGGTCCAAGGCGGCGACCGGCGCGGCGTCCCGGCCATGCGCAACGACCCCGGCCCTCTGCTTGAACGTCAGATCGATCTCACCCGGTCGCTCGACACCGACGTCGACCTCGTCGTGTGGCCCGAGAGCGCGCTCGCCGTACACGGCGCGATGACGACCGGTGACCGCCGACTTCTCCAGGAGCTCGCTGATGGGTTCGACGGCGTGCTGATCGCCGGAGTCGTCGAGCGCTTCGACCTCCCCGACGGCGCAGGCTGGTTCCGCAACGCCGCGGTTGCGAGCGACGAGACCGGCACGCTCGACCGGTACGACAAGCAGCTCCCCGTACCGTTCGGCGAACGCGTTCCAGCACGACGGTTCGTCGAACTGGTCGTCGACCTCTCGCTCGTCCCGCGCGACATGGTCGCCGGTAGCGGCCCGCCGATCCTACGTACGGAACACGCTGACGTCGGTATCGCCATCTCCTACGAGAACCTCTTCCCCCGTGTCGCGCGGCAAGCCGTGCTCCAAGGCGCTGACATCCTCGCCGTTCCCACCCTCGCATCCTCCTACGTCACCGATGAGATCCCCACCCAACAGCTCGCCGCCGCACGGATGCGTGCCCGCGAAACCGGCCGGGACCTCGCCATCGTCGGATCGACCGGTCCCACGGCCCTCATCCGCGCAGATGGCACGCTCGCTGCCCAAGCACCAACCGACACACCCCACGTCGCCCAGGCAAGGCTCCAGACACGGTCGGGCACCACCCTGTACACGCGTTACGGCGACGCCCTACCACTGGCTGCAGCCGCGCTCGTGCTGTCCATGACCGCCCGGAGACCGGCTCCGCGCCCGCTCCATGCGGGCCTACCCGCCGAACCCGAGCATCTGGCAGCTCGACGCCAAGAACGACGACCGTGAAGGCACCATCGCGCTCGAGACCCGCACCATCACCGTGTTGCACGATCACCGCGAGCGGCAACTCGACGTGCGGCGCGCCGCCGGCCCCGTCTGGTCGACACAGCCACAGGATCACGACCTGGTGTTCACCCGCCCCGACGGCGGCGCCATCCCGCCCAAGCGCGCCTCACGGATGTTCACCCGCCACGTCGACGCCGCCGGCCTACCCCGCTCCGGCGTCCACGGCCTCCGTCACAGCTGGGCCACACTGGCGCGCCGGTGTCCCCATCAAGGTCGTTTCCGAGCGCATGGTCGCGCCGACCCCGCCGTGACCATGCAGGTGTACGCCCACGCCCTCGAAGGCGACGACGCCACCGCCGCCGAGACCACAACCATCTTCGACGACCGATGATCACCAGCGGGCACGACAACCGACCCGCAACAACGCGGTGTCACGACCCTCATGGTGCCGCGAGGGGGTCCAGCACGCAGAAACGCCCCCGCGGTGTGGCGGGGGCGCTGCTGCGATTCTGCCGGATCCGGGCCGGTAGACCAGCCGACGCGATCGTGGGCGGAGGGGGACTTGAACCCCCATGTCCATAAGGACACACGGACCTGAACCGTGCGCGTCTGCCAATTCCGCCACCCGCCCAGGGGTGAAGCAGCGGAGCGTACCAACGTCAGAGCCAGGTCACCAACGCAGTTCCCTCGGACCGATGCCCGACCGATACGGGTGGCCCACTCGCCGCAGAGCGTGACGTTCGGACGGGTCGAACTGGACGGGCTCTGAGCTACTCTCCGCGCGCGGGCTTAGGGGTGAACACGCTGCCCGTGACCAGGCTGGAGACGACCCGTCCCAGCCTCGTCCGACCCCGCTGATGATCCGGACCGGTGCTGCAATGGGTGTCCTGCAGGAGTTCGAGCGGCGGCTCGAAGGAGCCGTCGAGGGCTTCTTCGCGCGCATCTTCCGCTCGGGGGTGCAGCCGATCGAGCTGGCGCGCGCGGTCCGACGTTACGGCGAGGACCGTCAGCACGTCACCGCAGACGGGGTCGTGGTGCCCAACGTCTACCGCGTCACGGTGGGCCCGAAGGATCACGAACGACTCGCGGGCTATGGCGTTTCGCTCCCGCGCGAACTCGCCGAGGTCGTGGTGAAGACCGCCAGCGATCGCCGTTGGATCCTCAAGGGACCGGCACGTGTGCGCATCGAGGTGGACGAGGAGGTCCGCCTCGGGCGGTTCCGACTCGCTGGACGTGTCGAGGCCGTCGAGGATGCGGTTCGCCCGCCTGGCGCACGGCGGAACCCCGAGTCCTTCGCCGCCCCCCCGTATCGACCTGCGGCGTCGCCAACGCGCGACGACCGCCCCGCCATCGACCGGACGCAGGTCATCTCCGCGGTCCCGGCCAGCGGGTTGCAGTTGGTCGTGCGCAGTGGCGGCGGCCCCCCAACCGCGATCCCCGTGCAGGGCACCCGCCTGACCGCCGGCCGTTCCGCGGCCTGCGACCTCACGATCGACGACTCGACCGTCTCACGCGAGCACGCCGCGTTCGTCCGGCGCGGGCCCGCCTGGTGGGTCGTCGACCTCGGCTCGACCAACGGCACCCGCGTCAACGGCGTGCGCGCCGCGGAACAACCCCTGCAACCCGGCGACCGGGTCGAATTCGGGGACGCGGTCGTCGAGCTCGTGGGAGGCTGACATGCCCATCGAGCTGCTGACCCTGATGAAGTTCGGGCTCCTGGCGCTGCTCTATCTGTTCGTCGCCCGTACGGTGCGTACCGTCAGCGTCGAGTTGTACGGCGGTCGCCGGAAGGCCGCCCCACCGACACCCCGTCCCGCGGTGGCTGCGCCGCCGGATGCTGCTCGGCGCTCGCGCAAGATCCCCAAGGAGATCGTGCTGCACCCGCTGGAAGGCTCACCGCGCGTGATCGGCCTGAGCGGTCATGGCCTGGTGCTCGGACGTCACGGGGCGGTCGACGTGCTGGTCGACGATCTGTACGTCTCCGACGAGCATGCGGAGATCCTCCCCGACGATGGCAGCTGGTCGGTGCGCGACCTCGGTTCGACCAACGGCACGTTCCTCAACGGCGCCAAGGTCACCCGTCCGACGCCGCTGGCCGCCGGTGATCAGCTCCGCCTCGGCAAGACCACCATCGAGGTCCGGCGATGAGGCGCGTACTGGCTGCCGGCAGCTCGGATGTCGGCCAGGTGCGCGAAGGCAACGAGGATGCGCTCCTGATCAGGAACAGCGTGTTCGCCGTCGCTGACGGCATGGGCGGTCACCTCGCCGGCGAGGTCGCCTCCGCCGCCGCCCTCGAACCCATCGAAGCCCTCGACGGTCGCGTGTTCCCGGATGCGACGGAAGCCGCGACGGCGCTCACCAACGCGGTCGTCGCCGCCAACACGACCGTCTCCAAGCTCGCGACCGACAATCCCCTCTACCGCGGCATGGGCACCACGCTCACGGCCGCGCTCATCGAGGGGCGACGCGCTCACGTCGCTCACGTCGGTGACTCGCGGGCCTACCTGCTCCGTGACGGACAGTTCAGTCAACTCACCGACGACCACACGCTGGTGCAGCACCTGGTCGACGAGGGCCAGATCACGCGGGAAGAGGCCGCCCACCACCCGCAGCGCTCGATCATCACGCGCGCCATCGGGGTCTCTCCCGAGGTGGATGTCGATGCGATGACCCTCGAGCTGCAGCCGGGTGATCAGCTGCTGATGTGCTCCGACGGGCTGACCGGCGTCGTCGAGGACCGCGTGATCGCCGAACTCCTCGATACCACCGCGGACCCGGACGAAGCGGTCAGCCGTCTGGTCGAGCTCGCCAACCAGGCCGGCGGTCCCGACAACATCACGGTGGTGCTGCTGCGCTACGAGGACCCGAACGCCGAGGTGGCCGCCCCCCGGACCATCTCCATCTCCACCGTGAACCGCGACGACGGGCGGGACTGGGCCGGACAACTCGGCCACTACGGCGCGCTCACCGCCGGCAGCAGCTCGGCCAACGGCAACAACGCCAGCGACGACGAACCTCGCCAGGTCGGCAGGATCCTCGGGCGCGCGACCGCCGTCGTGGCCTCGGTCGCGGTCCTCGCCGCCCTGCTCATCGGCGGTGGCCAGTTCCTGTTGTCGCGTAGCTACTTCGTCGCCCTCGACGACGACCAGGTCGTGATCTACCAGGGCGTCGACGCCTCGATCGGGCCGGTGACCCTGGCCCGCGTCACGGAGCGCTCCGAACTCGTGCTCGCCGACATCCCGAGCTGGTACCACCCCAATCTGGAGAACGGCCGGACCGCAGCCGACCTCAACGATGCCCGCCGCATCGTGCGCGACATCCCGGTACGCAGCGACGAGGTCGAGGATCCCGGGGTCGCCGGCGACCCCGACACCGACACCGATGAACCCGATGACGGTTCCGCGTGAGCCGCGATGGCGTGACGGTCACGGGAGGTCCCCGGGCGACCGAGGCGAGGCTGTTGACCGGGGCCGTCGTGCTGACCTCGTTCGCGGCCGTGCTGCTCGGCTGGTCCGAATCCCCGGAGCTACCCCCCACCGCGATCGTGACCGGCCTGGCCCTGGCCGTCACTGCGCTCGTCGCTCATCTGACGGTGCGAGCCTTCGCGCCCGATGCCGACCCCACACTGCTGCCGCTGGCCTTCCTGCTCAACGGTCTCGGCCTGGTGTTCGTCCGTCGGGTCGATCTCGCGACGGGCAGCGATCTGGCCGCCACCCAGACGGTGTGGACCGCGGTCTCGGTCGGGGCACTGTGCGCCACGTTGTTGGTGATCCGGCGGGTGGCGGTGTTCGGGCGCTACCAGTACACCTTCGGACTACTGACCATCGTGCTGCTGCTCTCTCCACTGATCCCGGGGCTGACGGCCGGGGTGATCAACGGCGCCCAGCTGTGGATCGATGTGTTCGGGATGCGCTTCCAGCCGGGCGAGATCGCGAAGCTCACGATGGTGGTCTTCCTCGCCGGCTACCTCGAGCGCAACCGGGCCTTGCTGTCGGTCGCCACGCAGCGCATCGGGCCGGTGATGCTGCCGGCCGCGCGCCACCTCGCGCCCGTGCTGGTCGCGGCGGTGATGGCGATGGTGATCATGGCCGGCTTGCGCGACCTCGGCACCGCCCTGCTGTTCTTCGGGGCGTTCATCGCCATGCTGTACGTCGCGACGGGTCGGTTGGCCTACCCCGCGTTCGGTGCGGTGTTCTTCGGGTTCGCGGCGTGGCTCGCCTACCTGCAGTTCGGTCACGTGCGCGTGCGCGTCAGCATCTGGTTGGACCCGTGGGCGGACGTGACAGGGATCGGCTACCAGCTCGCCCAGAGCCTGTTCGCGCTCGGTACCGGGGGACTGACCGGCACCGGGCTGGGGCTGGGGCGGCCCCAGGACGTGCCGTTCAGTGCCACCGACGCCATCTTCGTGGTCATCGGTGAGGAGCTCGGCCTGCTCGGCGCGACCGTGGTACTGCTGCTCTACCTCGTGATCGTGGTCCGTGGCTTCCGGATCGCCCAGACCGCCCGCGACGAGTTCGGCACGCTGCTGGCCACCGGACTGACGGTCACCCTCGCGGCGCAGACCTTCGTCATCGTGGGTGGGCTGACCCGGCTGGTACCGCTCACCGGCATCACCCTGCCGTTCGTGTCCTACGGCGGGTCCGCGCTGTTGTCGAACTACCTGTTGATCGCGTTGCTCCTGCGCATCAGTGACGAGTCCCGTGGTGCGGCCAAGGGCCGGGACCCGGATCTCCAGGCCGACGCGGCCGCCAGGCGTCGCTCATGAACCGCCAGATCGGGCGCGTGGCCGCGGTGACCTTCCTGCTGTTCGGGGCGCTGTTCATCAACCTGAACATCATCACCCTGCTGCAGGCCGACGAGCTGGCGAACCATCCCTCCAACCGTCGCCTGATCCTGCGCGAGTACGCGATCGAGCGCGGTCCGATCGTGGCCGGCGAGGAAGCGATCGCACGGAGTGTCCCCACGGACGGCGAGTTCCAGTACCTGCGTACCTACCCCGACAGCGAGCTGTACGCGCACCTCACCGGCTACTACTCGATCCAGCTGCAGCGGTCGGGTCTCGAACGGGCACTCAACGAGGACCTGACCGGGCGCAGCACCGAGGTGGTCGCTCAGAACCTCGGCGAGCTGCTCGGCGGTTCGGAGCGCCCCGGTAACGCCGTGCAGCTGTCGATCGAGCCGGCGGTGCAGCGAGCGGCCCGTAGCGCGCTGGACGGTCGGGAAGGTGCCGTGGTGGCCCTCGATCCCCGGACCGGAGCGGTCCTCGCCAGCTACGCCAACCCGACCTTCGATCCCAACCCCCTGTCCGGCCACGACCGTCGGGTCATCAACGACACGTGGGCGGCGCTCAACGAACGTGACGATCGTCCGTTGATCGATCGCACCCGCGCGGAGACCTACCCGCCGGGCTCGGTCTTCAAGTTGGTCGTCGCGGCTGCCGCGCTCGAGAGCGGATTGGAGCCGACCACCCTGTTCCCCGACGAGGGGGTCTACGACGTGCCCCAGACCCAGGCGAACATCGGCAACTTCTCCGGTGGGGTCTGCGACGACGGGGACGAGATCTCGCTGACCGATGCCATGCGGGTCTCGTGCAACACCGTGTTCGCCCGGTTGGGCGTGGAACTCGGTGACGACGCCCTGCGTGACCAGGCGGAACGGTTCGGGTTCAACGATGCCCCGCCGTTCGACCTGGGAGTGACCGACAGCATCTTCCCGCGCGAGCTGGATGTTCCCTCGTTGGCGCAGAGCGCCATCGGACAACGGGACGTTCGTGCCACCCCACTGCAGATGGCCGTGCTGGCCGGGAGCATCGCCAATGGTGGCCAGTTGATGCGTCCCCACGTGGTCGATGCCGTCCGGGACCCCGACGGGGCACAGCTGCGTGGTCCGGACGTCGGACGCTGGACCGGACCCCCGGGTGGCGGCCTGCCGATCTCCCCCCGCACGGCCCAACAGTTGCGGAGCATGATGCTCGACGTCGTGAACTCCGGCACCGGCACGGCCGCGCGGATCGACGGTGTCGAGGTCGGCGGCAAGACCGGCACGGCGCAGACCGGTGGGGATCCCGTGGCATGGTTCGTCGGGTTCGCCGGCGACGAGGTCGCGATCGCGGTGATGGTCCCCGGCGCCGGTAGTGACGCGACGGGGGGCGCGGTCGCGGCGCCCATCGCCCGGAGCGTGCTCAGCGCCGCGCTCGAGGCCCGACGGTGACCCGTTGGTAGGCTCCGCCGCTGTCCATGCCCGTTCGGAGGGTTCCCCGTGAGCGAAGGCCGCGTTCTCGCCGGCCGCTACGAACTGCGTCGCATCCTCGGGCGCGGTGGCATGGCGGAGGTCTTCGCCGCACACGATCGCACCCTCGACCGCGAGGTTGCGGTCAAACTGCTGCTGGACCGTTTCCGCGAGGACGAATCGTTCACCCGGCGCTTCGAGGCCGAAGCACGCCACGTGGCCCGACTCAACCACCCGAACCTCGTCGCCGTGTACGACACCGGGCATGCGGATTACCCGTCCGGCGGCGTGCAGCCCTACATCGTCATGGAACTGGTCGACGGGCGCTCCCTGCAGGAGGCGATCGCCGCCGGAGGTCTGACCGAGGACCGGGCACTCGAGGTCACGGGCGAGGTGTGTGCGGCTCTGAACTACGCCCACGAGCGCGGCCTGGTCCACCGCGACATCAAACCGGGCAACATCCTGCTCGCCGATGACGGCGCGGTGAAGGTCACCGACTTCGGGATCGCCCGCGCGGTCGACAACGAGACGGTGACGAGGACCGCCGCGGTGCTCGGCACCGCCGCCTACCTCTCGCCCGAGCAGGCTCAGGGCCTGGACGTCGACCCACGCTCCGATCTGTACTCGCTGGGGGTCGTGCTCTACGAATCGCTGACCGGTTCGCAACCCTTCAACGGCGATTCCCCGGTCACGGTGGCCTACCAGCACGTACAGGAGCCACCACGGCCGCCGCGCGAGCTGGACCCCGACATCTCGGCCGCCGCCGAGGCCATCACGATGCGGGCCTTGGCCAAGAACCCGGCCAACCGCTACCAGGACGCCGCCGAGATGCGCGCGGACGTCTCGAGCGCCCGGGTGGGGGGCCGGGTCGCCGCGCCTGCCGTGCTGTCCGCCGAGGACACCGCACTGCTCCAGCCCACCCCGACGACGAGGCCGATACGCACCCACGAGCAGGAACGACGGCGCAAGGGCTTGATCTACACCTTGCTGGCCCTGTTCGCGCTGCTGGCACTGGTGGGCGGGGCCTTCGCACTACTGAACCTCGGTGGTGAGGACGAACCCGATCTGGTGACGGTGCCCAACGTGGTCGGCGAGACCCTCGAGGAGGCGGAACGCCTCCTGCTCGCCGCCGAACTGCAGCTCGGCGAGGTCACCGAGGACTTCTCGGACGAGGCCGAGCCGGGCACCGTGCTGTCGCAATCGCCGGGGGGTTTCGACGAGACCGAACCGGGCAGCGAGGTCGACCTGGTCGTGTCGGCCGGGGAACAGCTCACGACCGTGCCGAACCTGGAGGGGCTGACCGAGGAGGAAGCCCGGGCGCTGCTCCGGGAACGCGACCTACTGGTGGGCAGTCCCGAGCGTGAGCCCTCGGACACCGTCGAGGAGGGGCGCATCATCCGCTCGTCGCCCGAGGCCGGCGAAGAGGTCCCGGTCGGCTCCGAGGTCTCCTACGTCATCAGCAGCGGACAGGAGATGGTCATCGTTCGCCCGGTGGTCAACTTCAGTGAGCAGGACGCGCTCGCGCGGCTGCAGGAACAGGGCCTGGAACCGGTCATCGAACGCGAGTTCAGCGACGTCGTCGCCGAGGGCACGGTGATCAGCCAGGACCCGGGGCCGGGACAGCGGGTGCCGGCGGGCTCGAGCGTGACCATCGTGATCAGCCGCGGACCGGAACCCGAGCCGGAACCCGAACCCGAACCGGAGCCCGAGCCGGAACCCGAACCGGAACCCGAGCCCGAACCCGACCCCGACCCCGAGCCGGAACCCGACGAGGACGACTGAGCTAGCGGTGCCCGGTCAGTCGCGTTCGTCCGGCGCGTCCGGATCGAGCGCCGTCGCGGCCAGGATGCGTCGGCCGATCGCCATCGCCGCCGCAGCCCCGATACCGAACCCGAGCGCGGCAGCCAGCGCTACGAACTCGCTCGGGACCGGGCCGGGCACGATCGGCCGCGTCAGCGCTCCTGCCTGGACGACACCCCAGACCGCGAGCGGAAGCGCCGCGGCGGGGACCATCCATCCCGCCTGCGCCGGGTCGCGTCCGGACCACCAACGTGCCGCGCCCAACACGGCGACGGCCAGGCCGGGCAACACCACCAGGGCCGGCTCCACGTCGGCCCCCGGCGGCAGACCGACCGACGCGGCCACGCCGAGGGCGCCCGTCACCGCCGCCCCGATCCCGATGGCGGCCGACAACGTCTGTTCGCGTCGCAGACCGAGCCATACGCCGGCGGCCAGGGCCAGCACCAGCGCACCGGCAGGCTGCACCGGGGAGGGACCCGGCAACCAATCGAGCTCACCCACCAGCAGGATCTGGGCATCGTCGACCACCATCGGCACGCTCCACTCACTGACCTGCTGCACCTCGTTGCGCCCCGGATCGACCGACGGTGGAAGGCTCGGGGACATCCAGTGGATGCGGTGGTCGTGCCACGCGTACTCGCCACCCCTGGCGACCACCTCCCACGCGGGTGGCGCGTCGGCATCGGCCTGGGTGGGCAGTTCCGAATCCGGGAGTCCGAACCGTTCGTCGTTGAGCCAGCGTGCGGGAGAACGGGTGTTGATCTCCACGGTGCCGTCGGCTGCGATCCGCACGTAGGGCTCACCCTCGTACCCCGGGACCTGCACCTGCGTGCCCGGAGCGGCGCGCACCACCAGGAACGCGTCGCCGCCGAGGACCTGCACCTCGATGTCGGGCGCGATCGGCGCCTCGTTCTCCGGTGCGTCGTCGGCGTCCGCGACGAGACCCGTGATCGTGGAACGGAAGTGGGTCGGACCGGCCGGATCGGCCGCAGCGGGGACCGCGACCAGCAACAGCGCGAGTGCCACCACCGCGACGGTGGACAGACGCCGGGTGGTTCGGCGGTGAGCGGTCATGCGTCGCTACGGCCGCGGCGGCCGAGCAGCACCGCGACGATGGCACCGAGCAGCGCCACGGCGGTCACCGGAACGAACCATCCCGGCAACCCGGTTCCATCGGTCTGCGTCGCCGAGGGCTCGGTGCCGGCAGCGCCCTCGTCCGTATCGGGAGCGGCTTCCGGCTCGGGCGCTTCGGCCTCCGGCTGTGGCTCCTCGGCCTCCGGTTCGGGCTCCTCGGCCTCCGGTTCGGGCTCGGCGGTCTCCGGCTCCGGCGGGGGTGGTGAATCGGGGTCGGCTTCGGTGAGCGTGATCCGGATGGCGGGATCGTCCGCCGGTTCGTCGGGGGTCCCGACCCAGCGGTAGACGAACTCGTCACATGCCTGGAAGACCCGGAGGTAGCGTTCCGCGCCGACCTCGCCCGTGGCCACGACGTCCAACTCGAACTCGGGGGCCGGTTCCTCCGCACCGTCGGCGGTCCAGGTCACCACCTCCACGACGCCGTCGGCGTCCTCCTCGAACTCGAGGTCCCAGCCGACCTCTTCGGCCACCTCCACCACCCGGAGCCATTCCGGGACCTCCATCGACACGTCGGTGGTCGGATCGCCTTCGCCCGAGGTCTCCGAATCGCAGCCGTGGGCCATCGCCAAGGTCATGGTCGCCAACGAGTCGACCGGCAACTCGCCTCCCCTGATGAAGGGATGAGCCGATGCGGGTCCGACGACCAGCACCGCGCCGGCGATCGCCAGCACACCGGCACGTCGGCCGATCCGCGCCGATGAGAAGGCCGTCGTGGTCGAGAGCGAACGAGTAACGGACATGAGAACTCCGGGAGCGGGGGTCGTTGCACGGTGGGGGTCGTTGCAGGGCGGGGGTCGTTGCAGGGCGGATCGCGGGAGGGAGGGGGATCCGTCAGGGCGCGACGGGGACGGTGACCTCCGCGCTCAGCTCGGTGAACCGGTCGGTGCCGGCAACGACACGGATCTGCCAGTCGCCGGCGAACGCGAGTTCGTCGCTGTTGGCGACCCAGTGGCCGGGGCCGGCGAAGAACGGTTCGATCGGGATGGGCCCGATGCCTTCGGGGAGGGAGGTGAGTTCGATCATCAGGTCCTCGACCTCGGCCGAGGGGCGGCCGGTCTCGTCCAGGACGTACAGATGGATGGCGTTGCGGCCGACCTCGTTGGGGTCGACGACGACGTCGATCTCCAAACCGTTCCCGAGCGGCGCCGTCGTCTCGTACAGCCCGCCGAACCCGGCCGCCTCCGAGGCGGGTTGGGTCGCCACGAGCACCCCGGTGACCACCAGGACCCCGGCGATCACCGCAGCCTCGAGGCGCACCGTTCGCCGGAGCCGCTGCCAGGCGGTTCCGGCGCGGCGGACGCGTCGATCCCCCTCGAGCGACGGGGCGTCGACGCTGCCGCCCGCGGGGATCCGCAGCGCCGTGATCGCCGGGACCAGTCGCTGACGGTTGTAGAACGCCACCAGCACCAGGACGGCGACCGCGGCCGTCTTGACCACCAGCAGCCATCCGTAGGTCGTGCCGGTCAGGGCGCCGATGCTGCCGACGAGCGGGACCGCCATCGCCACGCCACCGGCGGCGACCAACCCGAACGACACGAGCGCCACGGAGCTGAACCGGGCCACCATCCCCGCAGCCTCGATGGCGTCGTCATCGAGCGAGCGCCGACGCAGCGCATCCGCCAGGAGCACCAGACCGCCGAACCAGCTCGCGCCGGCCACCAGGTGGACGAGGTCGCCGCCCATCAGCAGCCAGGTCGGTTCGACGGTGCGTTGGTGCCCGTCCAGCGCGAACGACGCGACCGCGGCCAGCCCGGCGATCGCCGGAACGATCGGCGGGGTGCGGGGCCGCCAGAGCACCACCAGCCACACGAGTGCCGCCGCTCGAACCAGGGTGCTGGTCCCGAACGACGAACCGATCACGTCACCGAGTGTCACCATCGACACCGCGGCGGCGAACCCGTCGCCGGTCAGCGCGGCGGCTTGGACCGGAACCCCGAGCAGGGTCACGACCACCCCCGCGAGCGCCGCCGGAACGGCGAGTCTGCGGGCCGCGGTGCGGTCCGTCGTTCGCCGAGCGACCGTCACCGCGAACAGGGCGGCCCCACCGACGAACAACGTGGCGAGATAGCCGAGGCCGCGCAATACCATCCCCAGCGGCCGGGCCAGGCCCGCCTCCGCACCGTCGGCGAGGACGCCGATGGTGGCGTCGTCCACGGCGAACCCGTCGCCGACCGTGAAGCTACTGACCCCACCGACCGGGTGAGCGTCGTCGGAGATCACCCGGTAGGTGATCACGTAACCGCCGTCGGGTAGGTCCTCCGGGAGCGCGGCCGACACCACCGCCCGGTCACCGGTGTCCAACAGTCCCGTGTCGACGCGCTGCGCATCGGCATCGAACACCCGCAGCGCGCCGGTCGGTACCTCCACCGGCTCGTTGAAGGTCAGGGTCACCGCATCCGGCGCCTCGGCCAGTTCCGCGCCGTCGGCCGGGTCCGTACTGGTCAGCATCGCGTGTGCCGAGGCCGGGGAGGGAGCGACCAGCCACGATGCGCCGATCACCACGAGCATCATCACCCACACGACCGCGCGCGACGGGGAGAGCCTGCGCGGCCGGACGGCCCTGCGCGTCGTCGGGCGCGTCGCGAGGTGTGGATGCACGAGTGGGGTCCTCAGGTGTCCGTGGATGGCGATCGCCAGATCGGTGAAGCCGCGATGGTGTCAGGTGGTGGAGATGGCTGCCCGGATCGACGGCGGGCCGCTGGGGACGCGGCGACGTAGGCCCCACAACGCAAGCACACCGACCACCTCGGCGAGGTGGGCGAGTTCCGCTCCGAGGTTCGCGACACCGGTGGCGACGTCGATCGTCGCAGCGGTCACGGTGGCGACCGCGACCACGGCCGCGATGGGCAGCACCCCCGCGGCGCGCTGGGGCTGCCACGCCGCCAACATCAAGCCGATACCGAGCGCCAACTGCAGCGCACCGAGGTCCCGCCCGACGTGGAGCTCGGCGCCGATCAGTCCCGGCAGGGCGAACACGAGTTGGACCGCACCCGCCAGGGCGACCAGTGAGCGAAGTTCCAGCATGCGCCGTCGGTCGCTCGCCAGGTGATCCTCGGTCAGTGCCGCCAGGATGGTGGGCGCCAGGTCCGGGACCGACGTCGCCGCCCGGGAGCGCGTGTGGTCGGCCACCTCGGTGGCTGCCGATGCGAACCGACTGCAGGCCGCGCAGCCCGTCAGGTGACGGGCGACCTCGGTCGGCGACAGCGGGTACGACTCGCCATCGATACGAGCCGAGATCGCCTCCGTGACCGATGTGCACACAGCGTCCGGGTCGTGGTGAGGCTGGGTCATGACGCCCTCTGTCGCGGGAGATGATCGGTTCGGAGAGCTGGCGGGTCCGGAGAGGTGGTCGTCACCGCCGCCGGACCAGTTCCCGTCCCTCGGGAGCCGTGCGCTCAACGGACCCGGGCCACACCAACCTCGTACCCTCGGTCCCCGAACCCGTGGGTACCGAGTCTTCGAGGAGGTGGGAGCTGGTGGACGAGCTGACACGCCTGCTGCTCGATGCCGCCGATGGCGACCGGATGGCCCTGTCGGGTTTCGTGCGAGCGACCCAGCCGGACGTGTGGCGCTTCTGCGCCCACCTGGTCGATCCCGCAACAGCGGACGACCTGACCCAGGAGGTCTACCTGCGGGCGATGCGCTCCGCGGCCCGCTTCCGTGGCGACGCGAGCGCCAAGACGTGGTTGTTCTCGATCGCGCGCAGGACCGCGGCCGACGAGATCCGTCGGCGTCGGCGCCGACGACGGCTCCCCGAGCCGGAGCCGGAACCGGTCCCCGACGATGCGGAACTGATCGCGCTGCACCAGTTGATCGACACGCTCGAACCCGATCGTCGCGAAGCCTTCGTGCTCACCCAGGTCGTCGGTCTGCCCTATGCGGAGGCAGCGGAGATCTGCGGGGTCCCCCTCGGCACGATCCGATCGCGGGTGGCCCGGGCCCGGGCCGAGCTCGTCGACCACCTCGTGGCCGCGGAAGCCGACCGCGGCCCCGGCTAGTCGGTGTCGCGCTAGTCGGTGTCGCCCGACGCGGCGACCAGGCCGGCACGCACGCCCACTACCTCGTCGATGATCTCGACCACCATCGGATCGCGTTCGCCACGGAAGCGGGTGATCACCGCATCGAGGGTGGCGAGCGCCTCAGATGAGCGTCCGAGTCCCACCAGGATGCTCGCTCGTTCGCGGTGGGCCGCCACGACCTGGGAACGGGCCGCGGGATCCTCGTCGGTGCACCGTTCCACCTCGGCGAGCGCCTCCGCCGCCTCGGCGTCCCGGTCCAGTGCGCACAACGCCGCGCCCCGGAGCCGGACCGTCATGGCCAGCTGTTCAGCCTCGAGCGCATCGGTCGGATCGAGCTGACGGACCAGCACGTCGGCCGCCGTCAAGGCCTCGCCGGTGCGGTCCACGGCCAACAACGCGGCCGCGCGGTTGACCCGACCGCGTACCACCTGATCCGCGGTCACCGGATCATCCGCCTCACGGAAACGGGTCACGAGATCGTCGTAGACCTCGATCGCCGCGTGGTGGTCGCCGACCGCGTCGAGGCAGATGCCCCGGTTGAGCAGTGCCATCGCGACCTCGTGGCGCTGGTCGGGTTCGTCGAGGTCGGCCGGAGTGCTGGCCGCCTCCGCGTACGCGCCCGCCGCTGCGGTCAGGTCCCCCAACTCGGTCAGCAGCATCGCGCGTTCGAACCGGGCGGCGAACAACGACTCACGAACGACCGGATGCGAGGTATCGGCCTCGGAGGCGTCGTTCGCCAGCGCACCGGCCGCCTCCAGGGCCTGTTCCAGCAGGCCCTGCTCGTGCAGTTCGAGCACGTGGTCCGCCCGTTGGCGGAAAGCTCGTGGATCGCTCACGTCGGCTCCAACCACTCGCCGGGCATCCCGACGCGGCACGTCGGGCATGCGCCGACGCTACCGGCAGGAGCAGACCGAACCGGGCAAGGTCCCCCTCCTGTGGACGCCCGTCACCAACGCAGGAGCGCGGCCACCCCTTCGTGGTCGTCCAACAGCCGTGCAGCCTCGCCACTGAGCGGCACGACGGAAGCGGAGGTCCCGATGGCCGTCTCCAGCAACCGCTCCACGAACCACGGCTCACGTCGCAGTTCCAGGTCCGACTGCGCGATGACGCCCTCGACCCGCGGGTGCAACGTGCCCTCCTCGGACACGAACCCTTCGAGCTCGATCTCGTCGTCGTAGAGCAGGTGCGAGATCCGACCCTCGTTCATCGCCTCGCAGACGTGGCGGAGTCCGATCGCTCCGGCCTGTCCACCGAGAGCGCGGTCGATCGCTTCCTCGGCCAGCTCGCGTTCGCGGTCGAGGTGGACCGATCGGAGCAGCGTCCAGGCGGCCTCCGCGATCTCGTGCGGAGGCGAGTCCTCCCACAGCTGCTCGGCCATCAACACCCGCGCATCCGAGGCATCCGCGAGCTCGCGCATCGGTTCGCGCAACTTCGGGGGGGCGGAGACGACCAGACGGTCCCACCGCTCCTCCTTGGCGATCGACACCGTGTCCTCGACCACCTCGCGCAGGAAGCGGTTGCGGTTGACGTCGATGCGCTCCTCGAAGCTGTCCCGGTCGACGTAGCCCTGCTGGGCCCGCGCGGGATTGGCCATGGCCGGACCCTGTTTGCCTCGAAGCAGCTCGTCATAGACCACGAAGTGGCGGCCCTCGAGTTCGGTGGCCTCACCGACCGCCCACCGCAGCAGGCGCGTGCCCGTCCGCGAGACCACCAGGATGCCAGCCGGGCGCCCTTCGTCGAGGGCGGCGACCAGCGGACGCACGTAGGCGCCATCGCGGTGCACGACCCGTTCGCGGAACGGGATCTGCAGCGAGACCGCGTGGTGCTCACCGGACTCGACCCCGACGAACAGCGCACGCCCACGGCCACTCGACTTGGGGTTCATCAACTCGTCGAGCGGACCGTCCAGAGCTTCGAGGCGCTTGTCGACCGCGCGGGCGACCGCCGGGTCCCCCTCGGCGAGGCTCGCTCGCAGCGCCTTGATCTGGTTGCGGATCTCGATCGGCAACGTCGGCTGGTGATCCGCCGCCTGGGCCGGGGTATGCCCGGCGTAGAACGACAGCACCCCCAGCTCGTCAGAGAAGTCGACCAGATCCCGGATGGTGGTATCAGCGATAGGCATAGGCCGGACGGTAATCGCCTGAGCACGGCAACGAAAGTCCGAACGGTCCGACCGTCCGGACGGGGTACCGTCGCGCGCATGGTCTTCCGCGTCGTGCGCAGCTTCCGCATCGGCGGGATCGAGGTGCGTCTCGACCCGTCGGTGTTCGTGCTCGTCGCGCTGGTGGTGTGGGTGTTCACGACGTGGTTCCGCGAGGATCACGCTCTGCCCGTCGCCGCCCTGATGGCCCTGATCGGGGCGGTCCTGGTCGTCCTGACGACCTTCGCGCACGAGCTCGGCCATGCACTGGAGGCGCGCCACCGGGACATCGAGGTGGTCGGTATCACCCTGCTGCTGTTCGGTGGCGTCACCGAGATGCACGCCCACGGCCAGACCGCCCGTGACCAGCTCGCCGTAGCGGTCGTGGGGCCGTACGTCAGCCTGCTCTGCGGGGCGCTGTTCGGCATCGTCGCGACCTTCGCGGGTGACCTGCTGCCCGCTACCGCCGCAGCACCGGTGGGTCAGGTCGCCGGCGTGTTGGGCTGGTGGAACGTGTTGCTCGCGGTGTTCAACCTGGTGCCCGGCGCGCCCCTCGACGGCGGACGGGTGCTCCGGGCACTGCTGTGGATGGCGCTCGGTGACCGGATGCGGGCGCTGACGATCTCCGTGCGACTCGGCCAGGTCCTGGGTGTGGCGCTGGTCGGTTTCGGGCTGTGGACCTTGACGCGCACGCTGGCCGCATGGGTCCCCGCCCTCGCGTTCGGGATCGTGGGCATCTTCCTGGTCCGTGCCGCCGGCTCCGAGTTGAGCAACGCCAGGATGGACGCGACGATCGAGGGGTGGACGGTCGCCCAGCTCATGGGTCCACCACCGACCGCGCTCGAGGCCCGCGAACGGCTCGACACGATCGACCTCTCCCTGCATGCGGGCGACGCGGATCTGCTGCCGGTGACCGACGGCCGGAACCTGATCGGCGTCATCGAGGCGGATCGACTGACATCGCTCTCCGCCGGGGAGCGCGCCGGCCTCGTCGCCGGCGACCTCGCCGAGCCGATCGGCGAGGTCCCCACGGTCGATCTGGAGGACGACCTGCACACGCTGATCGACCGCTTCCAGGGCGATCACCACGTCGTGCTGGTGACGCGCAACGACCGTCAGGTTGGCGCGTTGACCGAACGTGAGGTCGCCCAGGCCCTGGAGCGTCTGCGTCGCGACCGCGGCAGACGCGACCCGCGCCCGACCCTCGCCGCCGAGGCCGTCTGATGGCGGGACCGATCACCGGGCCCGGGCCCGACGACAGCGATGCCGAGGCGACGAACCACGCGCACGACGACGACGCACGCGAGGCGCGGATGACCGCCCGGCTGTGGCGTTCGAGCTTCTATGCCGGTAGCGCCGCGATCCTCGCGTGGGCGTCCTTGGTGGTCCCGCTGCCGTTCATCGAACAGGTTCCGGGCACGCCGACCGCGATCCCACCGTTGGTGGAGATCGAGGGCGTGGAGACCACGGAGCTGGACGGTGAGACCTCGCTCCTGACCATCCTGCTCCGTCAGCAGCCCACCCTCCCGGCGCTCGGGGCGTGGCTCGACGGTGACCGGGAGCTGCTGAGGGTCGAGGGGGTCTACCCCGCGGGGGTCGACCGCCAGGAGTACCTCACCGCCGAACGCGAACGGTTCGGTCGACAGTTCGAGGTGGCGGCCGCGGTGGGTGCGCAGGCCGCCGGTGTCGAGATCGAACTGGTGACCGAGGCCGTGGTGGTCGAGGTGTTGTTCGGGAGTCCGGCCGACGGCATCCTGTCGCCGGGCGACGCGGTGGTCGCGGTCGACGGCGAGGCGATCTCCTCGGGTGAGGAGCTGCAGGCCATCACCCGCGCCTCGGAGGCCGGCGATCGGATCACCCTCAGCGTGCGTCACGGCGGTGAACTGCGCGACGTCGAGGTGACCCTCGAGGAGGTCGGCGAGGACGGTCAGGCGCGCCTGGGGGTCGCGGTCGAGACCGCGGTGGACGAGCTCCGCCTGCCCTTCGACATCCGGCTCGCGCAGGAGACCCGGATCGGAGGCCCGAGCGCCGGCATGATGGTCGGCGTCACCGTCTACGACCTGCTGGCCGAGGAAGACCTGCTGGCCGGTCGCAACGTGATGGGCACGGGGACCCTGGCCGGGGACGGGACCGTCGGCCCGGTCGGGGGCGTCCCGCAGAAGATGCTGGCCGCCGCGGCGGCGGACGCCGACATCGTCCTGGTCCCGTCGCTGCAGATCGAGGAGGCGTTGGCCGCCGCCCCCGAGGGTCTGGTCGTGGTCGGGGTCGCCGACCTCGACGAAGCGCTCGCGGTGCTGCGCGGGGAGGCCTGACCCGCCGCCGACCTCCACCGGGTGGGGTCGCCGATCCTTGGGCGTAGGGCACGAACGCGCCCGAGGCGCCGGTCTACGCGGTGGCGGCGGTCGCCCCACCGGCGACCTCGGCCGGTCGCGCCTCGCGCGCGGCGATGCAGCGCGCCAGGTAGTTGCCCAGCAGTTTCATCCCCACGCCGGTCAGCACCGACTCGGGATGGAACTGCACGCCCTCGACGTCCACCTCGCGGTGCCGGAGCCCCATGATCAACCCGTCGGAGGTCTCGGCGGTGACCTTCAGCACCTGCGGCAAGGTGTCGCGGTCCACGATCAGCGAGTGATAGCGCGTGGCGTCGAACGGCACGGGCAGGTCGGCCAGGACACCCTCCCCGCGGTGGTACATCGGGGAGGTCTTGCCGTGCATCAACACCGGGGCGCGCACCACGCGGCCCCCGTAGACCTCGCCGATGCACTGATGACCGAGGCAGACCCCCAGCAGGGGCCGTTCACCGGCGACCGCGCGGATCACCTCGTTGGACAACCCGGCGTCGGAAGGATCCCCCGGCCCCGGTGAGATCACCACGCCGTCCGGGAGGTCGCCCATCAGCTCGCCCACGTCGAACGCGTCGTTGCGGACCACCTCGACGTCGGCCCCGAGCTCGCCGAGCTCCTGCACGATGTTGTAGGTGAACGAGTCGTAGTTGTCGACGATCAGGATGCGGGCGCTCACGACGGTTCGCTCTCCGCCAGCAGCTCACGCAGCTCGTCGCGCGCCAGGTCACCGGCATCGGTCTCGGGGAGTTCGTCCAGCAGGGTGACGCGGTCGGGGACCGCTGGCGAGTCGAGGTGCGCCCGGCAGTGCACGAGCAGCTCCTCCTCGGTCGGTCGGCCGCGTCGCCCGACGGCGACCGCCGCGAACAGTTGATCCGGGTGCTCACCGGTGACCACACCCGCACGACGGACCGCCGGGTGGCGCAGCAGCACCGCTTCGATGCGTCGCGGCGAGACCCACGTGGACCGGCGGGGCACGACTTCACCGATGGTGCCGAGGTGGCGGAACAGCCCGTCGTCGTCCATCGTGGCCAGCTCGTCGGTGATCAGCCAGCCGTCCACGAACCGTTCCGCCGACGCGTCGTCCCGGCGCCAGTAGCCCTGGGCCACCTGCGGACCGTGGATCACCAGACGGCCCGGCGCATCGGGGGCACAGAGCACCTCGAGGCGCTCCGGATCGACCACCGCGGCGACCGTGCTCGTGACGGGCAACCCCATGGCCCCGGCGACCGAGCGCCCGTAGACGGGTTGGGCGTGGGTGAGCGGGGCTGCATCCAGACCGAAGCAGCTGCGGAGGCGCCCACTGCCGGTCCGTCGTTGGAGGTCGGTGACCACGTGCTCCGGGAGGTCCTCCCCGGTGGCGAGCACCACGCGCAACGAGGTCAGGTCCTGCCGGGCCGCGTCACCGGCGCCGGCGAGTCCCTCGACTCGGTCGGCGCCGACCACCAGCAGGGTCGGACGTTCCCGAGCGATCAGCCGGGCGAGTTCCGAGGGATCCGGATCCTCGGCGCAGATCACACTGGCCCCGGCCAACCACCCCATGACCAACCCGAGGACCAGCACGGTGGGGTCGGTCAGGCGCTCCGCCACCAGGATCCGTTCCGTGCCGGCCTGGATGTCGGGTACCCACAGCCGGGCTTGGAAGGCCGCCGCGACCAGGCTCGCGTGCGTGGAGGCGACCGCACGGGTAGGCGGGCCGGATCCCGTCCCTGGGCTCGTGTCGTTCGTGCCGGCCGTGCCGCCCGTGGCCGGGAGCTGGTAGGTCAACATCGCCAGATCGTCGGCTTCCGGGGTCGCCCGGGATCGGGCCGGGTGTGCGTCGGGATCGTCCGATGCGTCACCGCGCACCACCGCGATCGGTCCCTGGCGGCCACCTCGGCGTCCGAACCGCAGGCGCAGGCGTCGACGTCGGCCGGGGAACAACCAACCGTCGTCGTCGATGACGATCACGGTCCGGGGCAGGTCGGGCTCGGACGGCAGGTGCCGGACGAAACGCCGGGTCCCGAGCGCGAGCACGGGTTCCGCGTCGTCGACGATCCGCTGTACGTCGGCCTCGGCGGTCTCCGGCGTCACCGGGACGGCCACGGCAGCGACCCGCCAGATCGCCAAGAGGGCCACGGGCAGGCTCGCCACGTTCGGCAACCCGAGCAGCACCCGGTCCCCATGCCCGACGCCGGCGTCCCGCAGCACCTCGGCCAGATCGCCGACCCGATCCCGGAAGCCGACGTGGTCGAGGGCATCGCCATCGCTGATCAGCGAGGAGCGGTACGGGAAGTCCCGGACCGCGTCGTCGAGGAACCTCGGCAGCGCCACGTTCGGCAGGTGGTACTCCGGCGGCACACCCGGGGGGTAGACCGACGTCCACGGACGGGTGAGCGTCGTGGGATCCGGCGGCCGCGGCGTCGCGCTGGTCGGCTCGGGCAAGGGCGGTGCGGACGGTGGCACCGGGCCTCCTCCGGGTCGCCGGGCGCACCGGAGCCTACCCTCGCGCACGGTCCCGGTAGGGTGCCGCCGTGCCGTTCCGACGCGGAGGATGCCGGTGCAGGGACCTCCCGACGTGCTCCGGCGCCTGGCCGCCGAGGTGGACCAACAGCTGACCGACGCGTTGGACCGGTTGCTCCCGCGACTGGTGGAGGTCCACCCGTCGCTCTCGGCCGTCGCCGAGGAACTCCGGGCCTTCGTCGAGGGTGGCAAACGCATCCGCCCCGTGCTGCTCCTGCTCGGCTTCGAGGCGGCCGGTGGCCACACGCGCTCGGCCGTCCACGGTCCCGCCCTCGCACTCGAACTGCTCCACACCTGCGCGTTGGCCCACGACGACGTGATCGATCGGGCGCCGGAGCGTCGCGGGCGCCCCTCGGTCCACCACGGCTTCGCGGCTCGCCACCGGGCTGCGGGCTGGAGCGGGGACCCGCTCGGCTACGGCGAGGCGGTCGCGATCCTCATCGGCGACCTCGCGTTCGTGCAGGCCGACGAGCTGTTCCTGAGCGCCCGGGTCCCGGACCGGGCCCTGCTGGCGGCCCTCCGGCGGTTCACCGTGCTGCGCGAAGAGGTCATGGTCGGCCAGTATCTCGATCTGCAGGCCGCGACCAGCCGGGCCACCGACCGTGACCTGGCGCTCACGGTGGCGACGTTGAAGTCCGGGCGCTACTCGGTCGCTCGGCCGCTGGAGATCGGCGCGGAACTCGCCGGGGCCGACGAGGCGTTCCTCGAGGGTCTGCGGGCGTTCGGGGATCCCCTCGGTCGGGCCTTCCAGGTCCAGGACGATCTGTTGGGGGTCTTCGGCGAGCAGGAGACCACCGGCAAGTCCGCCTCGTCCGACCTGGCGGAGGGCAAACGGACGCTGTTGGTCGCCGAGGCCGCCGCACGACTGTCGCCCGACGATCGGGCCGTCCTGGAGGCCGGGCTCGGCGATCCGGACCTGTCCGCGGAACGGGCCGCGGAGCTGCGTGAGTTGATGGTGGGATGCGGGGCGCGCGAGGCGACCGAGACCTACGTGCGCGACGCGGTCAGCGAGGCGCGCACCGCCCTCGAGGACCTGCCACTCCCCCGGCAGGCGCACGCCCACCTCGATGCGCTCGCGAGCTACCTCGGCGACCGGGTGAGTTGAGACGTCGGCTCCTGCGCCACGACCGCAGCGGCGGGAGCAGCGGGAGCACCGAGCGTCGGGTCCTGCTGTTGGGCCTCGACCCACGGGAAGACGTACAGGAACAGCACCACGACCGCGACGGCGATCACCACGGTGAGGCTCATCACCTTGACGGGTTTGGACATCTCACGCTCCGGATCCGGGACGGCGGCGAGGTCGGCTCACTGGTCTGCGAGCGCATCGATCACATCGCCGGCGGTGCTCGCGATGGGGTCTCCGACCAGCTCGCCCCAGGCGATCAGCCGTTGGCGGGCACTGCCGCGCGGGTGGCAGGTCGTCAGGGTGATGGTGGGCGCACCCGACTCCAACGGATCCTGGCCCACCACCCAGATGTCGGTCGGGGCGACGATGCGCTGCTCGCGGTAGGCGTAGACCCATTCACGTCCCTCGCGATCGAGCACGTGGATCATGTCGCCATCGGTCAGTTCGTCCATCGACCAGAACGGTGAACCGTAGGTCGTCCGGTGACCAGCGATCGCGAGGTTGCCCTCCCCGCCCGGGCGGTCCGACTCCGGATAGTGACCGGGGCCGGCACGGAGCAGATCCAACGAGACGCCCTCGACGACGTACAGCACGTCGTCGTTGACGACGCGTTCGCCGTCCCGCTCGAACCAGATGGCGGCGTAGGCCGCTCCGAGTTCGACCGGCTCGTCCGCCACGGGCTCCGGGTCCGGGTCCGGGTCCGGCTCCGGGTCCGGCTCCGGGTCCTCCGGCAGGTCGGCGTCGCGGTCCGGCACCGCCAACGCCCAGGATTCGGCGAGGTCCCGTTGGGAACGATCGGTCTCGAAGTTGGTGAACCACAACAGGTACACGACGTAGAGCAGGACCACCGCACCGGCGACGATGAGGGTCCAGCCGACACCCCGGACCACCTTCGTCACGTGCTCACCCCTGTTCCCGGCCCCGGTCGCGCTCCGGCTCGCGTGCGTCGCGGATCGTGCCCGCCACGCAGGATAACGCTCGGTGAGCGGTACGCTTGGTCGGTGCCTCACGGGGCACGTGGCAGGACATCGAGGTGAGAGGGAGCGCGATGCCGGAGAGCAAGCACCGTCGCAGCGGGAAGAACCGACCGCGCGACTTCCAGACGCACGCGCCAGAGAAGAAGCCGGCCTCGTCGCCCACGTGGGTGCCCGTGACGGGCACGGCCCTGCTCGTCCTGGGCGTGATCGTGATCCTGGTCGGCTACCTCGACGAGGTGCAGAACATCATCGGTGGCTGGCCACTGTTGGGGACGAACTGGGGCCTGGTGGGGGGATTCATGCTGATCATCGCCGGGTTCGGGTTCCTCACCCGCTGGCGTTGAGCACGACGGCTCCGATGCGCAGGCCCACCGGGCCACCGTCCCCGTTCTGGCGTGGCGCGAGGAGCCTCAGTTGAGGATCTCCGTGCGCTCGTTCATGCGCTGACCGCAATGGCTCGGAGCGCGTGAGGTACCGCGCACCAGCAGCAGGACCTCTGTGCCGCATTCCTCGCACCAGAACAAGATGCGCTCGTCGGTGCCGACGGGTGCCGCCTTGGACTCCTCGACATCGTGCTTGGCATCGGTGACCAGCACCCGCAACGAGGCGATCGACCACTTCAACAGCGCGTAGGCCAACAACGGCGCGAACACCCACTGCCAACCGAAGGCCGTCCCCACGAGGCCGGCGACCACGAGCGCCACGATCAGGATGAGCCAGCGCACGAGCTTCCCTCGGTCGGGGCGGATGGGGTGGACAGGTCGGGCCGGACGGGGTGGACAGGTCGGGCCGGTGATGGAGCCACCCGGGCGACGCAGCCACCGCGGACCCGGGTCGACACCTCGGTCGGGCCATGGGGGCGACCGTCCGCTACAGGGTGCCACGTCCCGGCGGCACCGTCGTCACAGGGCGCCGGAGGCGTTCACCCGGCGCCGTGTCAGCCGAGGCGTTCGATGATGGTCGCGTTGGCCATCCCGCCGCCCTCGCACATGGTCTGCAGCCCGTAACGACCGCCGGTCTGCTCCAGGACGTTGACCAGCGTGGTCATCAGTTTGACGCCGGAAGCGCCCAGAGGGTGGCCGTTGGCGATGGCGCCACCGTTGACGTTGACCTTGCCGAGGTCCGCGCCGGTCTCCTGCTGCCAGGCGAGCACGACGGGCGCGAACGCCTCGTTGACCTCGAACACGTCGATGTCGTCGATGCTCAACCCGGCACGGGCGAGCACCTGCTGGGTGGCCGGGATCACGCCGGTGAGCATGAGGACCGGGTCATCGCCCACGACCGCGAAACCGTGGACCCTGGCACGTATGGACAGCCCCAGCGCCTCCGCCTTCGATCGCTCCATGATGAGCACCGCACCGGCGCCGTCCGACAACTGGGACGCGTTGCCGGCGTGGATGATCCACGGCAACTGCGGGAACCGCTCGGTCCACATCTCGTGCTGGAACGCCGGCGCGAGGTTGCCCAGCGACTCCACCGAGGTGCCGGGGCGCACGCCCTCGTCGCGGCTGAAGGGTTCGCCGGTCGGACCCTCTCCGCGGTCGACGTCGAGGTGGAGCAGTTCGGCGTCGACGCGGCCATCCTGGCCGGCTTCCACGGCGCGTCGATGTGACTCGGCGGAGAACGCGTCCACGTCCTCGCGGGTGAGGTCCCACTTGGCGGCGATGAGTTCAGCGGAGATGCCCTGGGGCACCAGGCCACCCTCGTAGCGCTGGGGGATCCGCGTACCGAACGGGTCCTGGCCGGCCAACGACGAACCCATCGGCACCCGGCTCATGACCTCGACGCCGGAGGCGATGGCGACGTCGTAGGCACCGGCGATGACGCCCTGGGCGGCGAAGTGCACCGCTTGCTGCGACGAGCCGCACTGCCGGTCGATGGTGGTCGCCGGCACCGACTCCGGGAAGCCGGCGGCCAGCACCGCATTGCGCCCCACGTTGAAGGTCTGCTGACCGGCCTGGGACACGCACCCGGTGATCACGTCGTCGACGGCTCCCGGGTCGATGCCGGTGCGCTCGATCAGCTGCTGCAGGGTCTCGGCGAGCAGGTCCACCGGGTGCCAGCCCGACAGCGCTCCCCCGGGCTTGCCCTTGCCGACCGGGGTCCGGACGGCATCGACGATCACGGCTTCGCGCACCACGGTTCCTCTCCTGATCACGGCCTCTCACGGCCGATCTGCTCCCACTCCGAGGCTACCCCGGGCCGCCCCGAACCCCCCGTCCCGATTCCCGAGGTCAGTGCGTCTCGCGCCAGTGGTCGCTCCAGGCGTCGTCGCCCAGCAACCATCGATCGGTGCGGTGCACCAGGGCGTGCAGGCTGCCGATGAGGGGCTCCTCGGTGTCGCTCGACGGCCCCCCGTCAGGGCACGAACGCACCTCGATCAGGTAGGCGCCGGTGCGCTTGGTGCGGTGGCGTTCGCGAGCCGTGGCCACCAGTGCCGTCCCCGGCGGCACCGTGCCGAGGAACTGCACGTCCACACTGAGCGCGACCGACAGCCGCCCCCAGGAGTTGGATGCCACGGCGAACGCGGCGTCGCCGAGGCCGAAGGTCACCCCGCCGTGCAGCAGGCCGGCGAAGTTGGCATGTCCGGCGGCCACCGTGAGCTCGACCCGTGACCAGCCGCCGCCCCAGTCGGTCAGGCGGGCACCGATCTCGCCGGCGTAGCCGTCCTCGGCGAACACCGCGTGCATGGCCTGACGGTTGTGCTCGAGCTCGTCATCCATGCGCGCTCCCGGGTCGGAGCGCAGGCTAGCCCGACGAAAGACGGTTGCTGCTGCTCACCAACCCTGATAGTCCGTACATGAACTGAAGCCAGTCGAACTCGATCACGCGCTCATCCGAACCCGACCCCGGGGGTCATCGTCCCATCCGCATCGCCGAGCCGGTCGCAGCCCCGCATGCGCACCCTGGTGCTCCTGCTGACCAGCGCACTGGGCGTCGTCGGTATCGCGCTCGTCGTTTCCATGACGGGTACCGACGCGACCGGCGGTGAAGGAAGCGAGGCAGACGAAGCGGTGGCGGCCCTCCCGACCCCGCCTCGAGTGGCACCCCCCCTCCCATTCGTTCAGACCGGCCGCCCAGAACTCGATCAAGAACTCGACGAACTCGACACCACCGTCGACGTCGAGGACTGGGAACGGCTCGCCGACTGCGAGTCCGGCGAGTGGGACCGCGACGGCGAACCGAAGCCCGACAGTGCCCGCTGGGACTACGGGCTCGACTTCGACCACGGCGATCACTTCCAGGGCGGTCTCAACTTCCATCCCACGACCTGGGACGCCTACCGCGACTCCGACATGCCGGCCCACGCCGGCCGGGCCACGCAGGTCGAGGAGATCGTCATCGCCGAGCGCGTGCTCGACGATCAGGGCTGGGATGCCTGGCCGGTCTGCAGCGAGAAGATGGATCTGGCCGTGTGAGCCGTGTGAGCCGTGTGAGCCGTGTGAACGGGGTCGACACCACCACCGACGCCCGGGCGCTCACCGCTGGGTGTCGATGATCCGAAGGCCGGGGGGACACGATCGGACCTGGACGTCCTCGCCACGGACGCGCACCTCCAGGTGGCCATCGCCGATCTGGATGCCGGCGACGTGAAGGTCGACGTCTTCGGGCAGCCTTGACGCGAGTCCCACCGTTCCGGCCGACACGTCCGGGTCGAGTCCCAGGGCCAGACGCAACACCCCCAACGGCACGACCGCGCTCCAAGCCTGTGGACTGCAAGCCGCTGGGTACGGGACCGCGAAGGGCACCTCGGTCTCGTCCTGGCCTCCGAACAGCTCGGGCAGCCGCCATCCGAAACGTTCCGCCGTGCCGAGCAGTCCGGTACCGAGCCGCATGGCCGCCTCGGTCCGTCCGTACCGCGCCAGTCCGACCGCACAGATCGCGCTGTCATGGGGCCAGATCGATCCCCGGTGGTAGCTCAGCGGGCTGTAGGCCCGCTCCGTGGAGGCCAGGGTCCGCACCCCCCACGTGGTGAGCAGGTCCGGTTCGGCCAGTCGGTCCGCGACCACACCACCCACCTCGTCGTCCAGGATCCCGGTCCACAACACGTGACCCATGTTGGAGCTGGCGACGGCGAGCGGCCGCTTGTCGCCATCGAGCGCCATGGCCACGATCCGCTGTTCGGGCAACCAGAAGGCGTTGGTGAACCGTTCGCGCAGGGACGCGGCCCGCGCCCGCAGGTCGGGCGCGGCCCCCGCGTCGCCGTACGCCTCCTCGAGTCGCGCGAGATCGCGCAGCGCGGCGTAGAGGTAGGCCTGCACCTCCGCGAGCGCGATCGACCCCTGCGCCTCCCGACCGTCGGCGTGCACCATCGGGTCGTCGGAGTCCTTCCAGCCCTGGTTCTTCAGACCGTCAGGATCCGGTAGGTACTCGACGAAGCCATCACCGTCGAGATCACCGTGATCGGTGCACCAGGCTACGGCGGCCCGGGCCGCCGGGAGCAACGCCCCCAACCGTGCATCGTCAGCACCCCACCGATGCAGTTCACCGAGCAGCATCACGAACAACGGGGACGCATCGACGGTCCCGTAGTAGGGCGTGCCGGCGGGGACCCCGAACACCTCGGCACCGCCGGTCCGCAACTCGTGCAGGATGCGGCCGGGCTGCTCGGCGGTGGCCGGGTCGTGTTCCCGACCTTGGTAGCGAGCCAGGGCCTCGGCGACGTCCAGCCCCACGCCGGTGCCCGCGATCATCGACCCCAGGGCCGTCAGCAACGTGTCCCGTCCGAACAGCGCCATGTACCAGGGCACCCCGGCGCCGAGGTAGGCCAGATCGAGTTCCGGCACCCGGACCCGCAACGCGTCCCGGTCCTCCGCGGCGGCACGTATCCCGACGGTCCAACGGCGATCGACCCCCGACACGCTCAGCGCGGAACCTTCGGCGTCCCCCTCGGTCCCGGTGAGCTCGACCGCGCGGCCGTCCACGGTGGGGGTGTGCGTGATGGTCGCCGACCAGCTGGCGCCGGGAGCCACGTCCAGCTCCCACGCGAACGTGGAACCATCGATCCGGGCGGCGGGCTCGGCGTGCACCCACAGGCCGTAACGGCCGTCAGCGACCGACCAACCCTCGGCCGTGCGCTCGACCGCCCGCGAGGCGGGGGGCACCTGTCCGGTCTTGATCGCCACGACGTCCATCAGGTCGTGCTCGTAGCCGAGGCGCAGCTCGCCGATCAACGGTTGTTCGTAACCGTGCACCGAGTAGTGATCGACCGCGACGTTCGCGGTGACCTCGCGACGACGGTGCAACAACACCGTCGGGCTGCGATCGGCATCGTGGCGGAGCGCGAAGATCTGGTGGCTCCGGGCCGGACCTCGTCGATCGGAGACGAGCAACGACGGCGAGACCCCGTCGATGGTCAGCCGCAGTCCGGATACGAGTCGTACGTCGCGGTGGAACAGACCGGCAGCCAGGGAGGGGGCCACGCTGCCGTCGGCCCGCGAGGACCATTGGGTCGCACCCGCGACGAGGGTGGTCAGCTCGGATGACGAGGTCGCCGCATCCACCGGTCAGTCGCCCGTGAACCGCATGACGGTGCCGATCACCCGACGCGTCACGTTCGACGGCGTCGCCGAGGAGACCGCCCCACTCAGTCGGTAGATCGGACCGGGCGTCACCACCGCGCGGCGCGCCGTCACGCCGTCCACGCCGGCGCGCGCGACCGCCGCGGCGTCGGACCAGATGAACGATGGGATGTGACCGGCCGCGCCCTCGGCCTCGGCCGCGCCGACGAACCCGGTCCTCGTGAAGCCCGGTGCCAGCACGGTGATGTGCACGGGGGTCCCGCGCATCTCCTCGTGCAGCGCCTCGGTCCAGCTGGTCAGCATCGCCTTGGTGGCGGCGTAGGTGGCCATGCGCGGCACGGGTTGGTTCGCACCGATCGAGGAGACGTTCAGCACACCCCCACCGGCCTGCCGCAGGTTCGGTAACGCGGCATGGGTCAGGCGGAGCGGGGCGAGCACGTTGAGCGCGATCTGGGTCTCGGCCACATCGATGTCCAGCTCCTCGAACCGGCCGACCTGACCGACCCCGGCGTTGTTCACCAACAGATCGACCGGCGCCTCGGTGCCGCGCAGCCGTTCCTCCACGGCGCGCAAGGCCCCGGTCTCGGTCAGGTCGGTGGGCAGGACCTCCACCGCGATGCCGTGCTCGGCGCTGAGTTCGGTCGCGAGCGTCTGCAGCTTCTCCTCGTTGCGGGCGACCAGCACCAGGTCCGTGCCGCGCGCCGCCAGCTCGGCGGCGATCGCCGCACCGATCCCGGAGGAAGCGCCGGTCACCAGGGCACGTGCGAAACGTCGGTCGTTCACGTTCGGGTCCCGTTCGTCGTCGGTGGCGCCCCGAGCGGGCACCTCAGCTCAGGTCGGGGTACCCGCCGTGACCTTCGTTCGCAGCGGCCGGTCTGCCAGGGACATGCCGACCGAGAGCTCGAACACCCCGCGTTCCAGGGCCCATCCGCCGTCCTGCACCGACCAGTGCTCGAAGGCGCGGCGGTCGATATCCAGCTCGAGCGTCGCGGTCTCACCCGGCGCGACGGCGCGCGCCACGGCGAACCCGGCGAGCCACACCACGGGCCGTTCCACCTCGCTGTCGCCCCGATCGAGGTACGCCTGCACGACCTGCTTGCCGACCCGGGCTCCGGTGTTGGTCACCGACACCTGGACCGTGAGCGGTCCCTCGTCGGGCAGGGACGCCGGAGCGACGAGGCCATCGAGGTGCCAGGTGGTGTAGCCGAGCCCGGCTCCGAACCCGTAGGCCGGAGCGACGTCGGTGCGCGCCCAGGCGCGATACCCGATGTGGAGACCTTCGCGGTAGTGCAGGACCCCGTCGACCGGATCGGTGTCGAGCACCGGCACGTCCTGCTCGCGGTCCGGCCAGGTGGTCGGGAGCCGTCCTCCGGGCTCGACCGCGCCCAGCAGCACGTCGGCCAGCGCGTGACCGAACTCCTGGCCACCGAACCATCCGAGCAGCACGGCAGCCACCTCCGATCGCCACGGCAGCAGCACCGGTGCGCCCGCGTTGACCACCACCACGGTGCGGGGATTGACGGCAGCGACCGCGCGGACCAGCTCGTCCTGCTGCCCGGGCAGGGCGAGGGTGCTGCGGTCGAAGCCCTCGCTCTCGACCTCGGCGGTGGTCCCGACCACCACGATCGCGACGTCGGCGTCGCTGGCCGCGGCGACGGCCTCGCCGATCAGGACCTCGGGATCCACCATGGGACGCCGCGCACCCACCGTGATGGCGACCCCGAACGCTCCCTCCGCGACCGGCACGTGCACCTCCAGGAGCACCTCCCCGCCGAGTTCCAGGTGGCGCTCGAACCCCCGCTCCGGGGGCTGGTGCACCGCGGCATCGAAGGCATCGGTGTCGGGTTCGACGACCCCCTCGAACACGATCTCGCCATCGATCGCGATCGACACCTCCCCCAGACCGAGCACGCCCACCCGCCAGATCCCGGTCGTGTCGGCCCGGACCCGACTGCTGATGAGCAGTTGCCGCGCACCCTGCGGGATGGTCTCGACCCAACGGAGCTGGCCCTGGTGGCGGTGCTCGGTCGCGAACTCGGTCCCGGAGGCGTCACGCCAGCTGACGAGGAGGCCGGGCTCGCCGGTCCGCGGGTTGATCGACACCTCGTCGTTCAGCGGCGCCAACCCCTCGGTGATATCGGCGCCACGCGCGTGGACCACCTCGACGTGCTCGTCGAGGGCGGCGCGCAGGCCCTCCAGCGGGGACACGGCACGGGGTGGGAACACGGTGGCGCTGCCCCCGCCCTGGATACGTGCGTCACGGGCGTTGGGGCCGAGCACCGCGACGCGTCGCAACGAGCCCGCGTCGAGGGGCAGCACCGGTTCCGGGTCCCCCTCGTTGCGCACGAGCACCATGCCGGCCGCGGCGAACCCGCGGGCGGCGGTGGCGACCGCCTCGCCATCGAGGTGGCGGGGGGCCGGCAGTCCCGGATCGACGTCGGCCAACGCACCGACGCGCGCGGCCAGGAGCAGCAGGCGGCGCACCTTGTCGTCGACCGCGGTCTCCGGTACGCGCCCGTCACGGACCGCGGCCACCAACTCATCGCCCCAGGGGCCATCCGGGCCCGGCATCGCGAGGTCCATGGCGGCGTTGCCGGCGGCCTCGGTGGACCGGGTCGCGAACCAGTCGGAGACCACGACCCCGTCGAAGCCCCACGTGCCCTTGAGCGGTTCGGCCAGCAACGCGTTCTCGGTCATCGTGGCGCCGCGCACGCGGTTGTAGGACGCCATCACCAGCCACGGGTGCGCTTCGGTCACCATCCGTTCGAAGGGCGCCAGGTAGAGCTCGTGCAGGGCGCGGTCGTCGACCTGCACGTCCAGGGTGAAGCGCTCGTTCTCCGAGTCGTTGGCGATGTAGTGCTTGGGCGTGGCCCCGACACCGGCGGCCTGCAGCGCCGTGACGTAGGCGACCCCCAGACGACCCGTCAGCAACGGGTCCTCGGAGAAGCACTCGAAGTGGCGGCCCCCGCGGGGCGAGCGGTGCAGGTTCACGGTCGGTCCGAGCACCACGTCGACACCCTTGCGCCGGGCTTCGGACGCGAGCACGGCGGCCAGCCGGGCCACCAGGTCCTCGTCCCAGCTGGCGGCGATCGCGGTCGACGATGGCAGCGATGCGGACGGGTCACGCTCGTCCCAGGTCGTGCCGCGGACCCCGGAGGGCCCGTCGGCCATCACGATGGGCCGCAGACCGATGGCCGGCTCGTCCCACAACTCCCAGTGGTTGGCGCCGGTCAGCAACCGGACCTTGTCCGGGAGCTCGAGCCGTCCCAGCAGGTCGTCGAGGTGCTGCGCCGTGGCGGCGTCGGGCGGGGTGGTGGACATCGTCGGGCCTCGGTCAGCAGGAGCGCACAGCATGGCCACCTGACTGCCGAACTTACCCCTCCACGAGCTCGGTGCAGCCTCCGCGCCGTGGGTCGCCGACCCGGGCCCCGTCACCGGCCACCGCGTTCACCCCACCGAAGTACAGGTCGGTGACCTCCCATGCGTTCACGTCACGAACGGCTGCGAGCTCCGCGACGGCCCGCTCCCCGAAGCCGGGCTCGAGCTGCACCGTGGAGCCGTCCCAGTGCAATCGGGGCGCCAGTACCGCCTCCTCGAGCGACATCCCGTGATCGAGCAGGTTCACGACGGTCTGCGTCAGGGCACTGCGGATGCGCTCCCTGCCACCCGAACCCAGCACGATCGGTGCGGAGGTGGCGCGCAGCAGGATCGTCGGCGCCATCATCGACCCGACCCGTTGGCCCGGTGCGTCCAGGTGGAAACCGCCGGGGTGCAGGTCGGTCTCTCCCATGATGTTGTTGGCCAGGACCCCGGTCTCGCCCAGGGTGACCGCGCTACCCGCCCCGTTCGAGGTGGTCATCGAGGCCAGGTTCCCGTCGACGTCCGCGACGCTGACGTGCGTGGTCCCCCGCGCGGATCGTGGCCCGCTACCGGTGTGGTGCCGGGTGACCTCATCGAGGGTCTCGACGAGTTGCACGAGACGGGCGCCGCTGCCGAACGGCCCCCGGGGCCCCTCGTCGGTCAACGACGCGAGCGCGCGGGCGATCAACACGCCGCCATAGGAGGGAGGGGGGTTGGTCAGCGACCGGGCCGAACCGTGGTCGACCTGTAAGGGGGTCCGCTCGATCACCTCGTAGGCGCGGAGGTCCTCGGCGGTGATGCACCCGTCGTTGGCCGCCATGTCCGCCGCGATCGGCCCGGCGACCGCCGGGTCACCGAACCCGGTGATCCGGCCGGCCGCGACGGCTTCGAGGAAGTCGGCCAACGGGGGGTTGGCGACCACCTCGTCGTCGGCGAACGCCCGGCCCTCCGGGACGAACATCGCCCGCGACTCGGGGGTGCGGCGGAAGATCGGCTCCAGCAGGCGCACCACCGCCGCCTGACCCGCGCCCAGGACCACGCCCTCGGCGGCGAGACGACGGGCGGGTTCGATGACCTCCGCCAGGGGGAGATGGCCGAGACGGCGATGGACGTGGAGGTAGCCGGCCAGACAACCGGGCACGGCGATCGACCCGTGACCGACGTGGAAGACCTGTTCCGCGCCACCGAAACGCAGCGTGGCCGGCTGCAGGACCGGGGGCGGAGCGGTGGCGGGACGGCCCCTGCCAGGGGTGTCGACGAAGAAGTCGAAGACGACCTCCTGCGCGTCGGCGGTGCGGGCCAGCAGGAACCCGCCGCCACCGAGGCTCGAGAGGCAGGGTTCGGCGACCGCGGCGGCGAACCCGGCCGCGACCGCCGCGTCGTAGGCGTTGCCGCCCGCACGCAGGCACCCGGCCGCGGCCTCGATGGTCGCCGGATGGCCGGCCGCGACGACCCCGGGGGTCGCCGGACGCGCAGCCAGGCGGTTCGCGGTCACGAGCGTCTCCTGACGGATGGCGCGGGGTGAGGGAGCGGGGTGAGTGCGCGGGGTGAGGGAGCGGGGGCGTGCGGAGGTTGCCACGTCGAGGACCAACCCGCCGCACGGGACCCGCCGAGTCCAGCTGACCACGGACCCCGGCCGGAGCACATCCCGGGACCGCCGGCGTGTCGGGATGTGCTCATAACGTCGGAACGATCGAGCCCTTGGTACGGCCCCGCCACACCGTTCGGCCCGATCCGCCCCTCGCCGCGGAGGAACGCCGTGGACGATCCCGATCCTCGCGGGTCCCGCCCGCGTCAGCTCCGACGCGTCATCACCGATCTGACCATCGGAGCCGGTCTGTGGCTGGCACTGGCCGGAACGCTCCATCCCCAGGAGCTCGTCGCGGCGCTGTTGTGCGGATGCGTCGCCGCGGCCATGGGACACCGTGTCCGGCGCCATGTCGGGCACCAGGATCGTGGAGCACTCCGGTGGTTGCGACATCTGCCGGGGTGGTACCTCAACGGGCTGCGCGACACCGTCCCCCTGACACGGGCGCTGGTCAACCGGCTCCGGGGCCGACCGAGCCGCAGCCGGCTGTTGCGGGTGCCCTTCGAGGTCGGCGGGCTGGGGCCCGACGATTCGTCGCGGCGGGCACTGGTCACGGTGGGGTTGTGTCTGCAACCCAACACCTACGTTCTCGGCTACGACGGGGACCGCGACGTCGCGTTGATCCACCAGCTGGAGCCCGGCGACGAGCCCATCGCTGCGCGTCTGCGGACATCACGATGACCTGGTGGACCGCGGCGGTGACGGGACTGCTCGTCCTGCTGTCGTTGACCTCGGTGAGCGTCTGCCGGGGCCGGGCGATGGACCGGGTCGTCGGGCTCCAGCTGATCGGTGTGCTCGCGACCCTGACGGCCATCGTATTGGCCGTGGCGACCGGCCGGTCGCTGGTGCTGGACGTCGCACTCGTGCTGGCGGTGCTCACCCTGATCGGGGGGCTGGCCTACGCCCGGTTCCTGGAGCGCTGGCTGTGACGGTGCCGACGGGACCCGTGGTCGGGATGCTGCTGCTCGTGATGCTCGGCGCCGCGGCCCTGTCGAGCATCGGGGTGCTGACCGCCCGCGACACCTTCGACCGCCTCCACTACGTCGGACCCGCCGCGATGCTGGGTGGCGTCGCCGTGGTGGCGGCGACCGTGGTCGAGACCGGGTTCGGCATGATCGCGCTCCGAGCGGGGTTGGCCGTCGGGGTCCTGCAGATCGCCGCGGCGGTGACGACCCACGCCACGGCCCGCGCCGCGCTCGGACGCGGGGAGCTCGCCCGGATGCGCCAGGCCCACGACGAGGTCGTGGAACCATGATGGCCGCCCAGGTGATCGTGCTGGTGCTGATCGGCACCGTCGGGACGCTGACGGTGCTCACGCGCGGGCTGGTGAACCTGTGGCTGGTCTTCAGCCTCTACGGCATGCTGCTGGCGCTCGGCTTCCTGCTGCTCGAGGCACCCGATGCGGCCCTCGCCCAGGTGGTGGTCAGCGGCATCGTGGTGCCCCTGCTGCTCGGGGTCGTGCTGGCCGAGGTCCACGGTTCCGAGCGATGACGCCGCCGGGCATGGCGGCGACGCGCACGGGCATCTTCCTCGTGGCCGCGTCGGTGCTGGGCGTGGCGCTGGTCCACGGGGTCCTGGGGTTGCCGACGGACGCCACCGCCGACGGCCCGTATGCGCGCACCCTCGCAGAACTGGCCATCGGTCAACGGTCGCTGAACACGGTGTCGGGGGTCCTGTTCGATCTGCGCTCGCTCGACACGTTGGGGGAGGCCCTCGCCCTGTTCGCCGCCGCCGCAGGGCTGCAGGTGGTACTGAGCGAGCACGAGGGCGAGGGCCGTGTGCCCACCCCCCGGTACGCCCGGCCTGGCCGCACCGCGCCACCCACCAGCGACGCCGTGCGGACGATCGCGTTGGCGTTCGTCCCGTTCGTCACCGCGTTGGCGCTCGTGGTGACGTTGCGCGGCCACCTCGGTGTCGGCGGTGGACTGCAGGGCGGCGCCCTGGGGTTGGCGGCGCTGGCGTTGGTGTTCCTCGGCGGTCGCTACCAGGCGCAGCGGCGCCTCACACCGATGGCCGCGTTGGACGCCGAGGAGACCGTGGGGATCGGTGGGTACGTGGCCCTCGGCCTGGCCGGCCTCGCGGTCGGCGGGAGCCTGCTCGCCAACGTGCTCCCGCTCGGGACCCCGGGACAGTTGCTGTCCGCGGGCACGATCGGGGTCCTCAGCCTGCTGATCGCTCTCGAGGCGCGAGCCGCCCTGCTGCTGATCGTCATCGAGGCCCAGGAAGAGCCGTTCGAACGGGAGCTGCCCTCGTGAGCCGGGTCGTGGAGGTCCTACCGATGCTCGTCGGTCTGTGGCTGCTGCTCGTAGGGATGTACGGGGCCGCCACCACCCGCCACCTCGTCCACCTGGTGGTGTGCGTGTCGATCCTGCATTCGGGCGCCTGGCTGTTGCTGCTGGGGGTCGGGCACCGACCGGGCGTCACGGCACCGACCCTGGACGAGGACGTCGGTGGGCGGGTGCTGGCCGATCCGGTGGTGCAGGCCCTGGCCGTCACCGACGTGGTGGTCGGCGCGGCGGTGACCGCCCTGTTGATCGCGTTGACCTTCCGGGTGAAACGCCGTTTCGGGGAGCTCGATCCCCGCGAGGTCCACGTGCTCCGTGGTTGACGCGGCCGAACGTGTCGTGCCGCTGCTGGTGGTCCTGCCGATCATGGCGGCGGCCGTGGTCCGGCTGCCGAACCTGCCGGGCCGGGTCGTCGCCGGGTTCAGCATCGGCAGCTCGGCCGCGATGGCCGGCCTGGCCCTGTGGCTGTTGCCGATCGTGATCGACACCCCGGTCGTCCACGTCGTCGGCGGCTGGGGCGTCCGTGAGGGTCTGGTGGTCGGCATATCCCTGGTCGCCGATGGTCTTGCGGTCGGGTTCGTCGCGCTGACCGGTGTGCTGGTGACCACCGGGCTCGGCTACCTCGCCGCCAGTCACGAGGGTCACGCGGCGACCGACGTACTCACGCTGTTGATCCTCGCGGCCGTCGCCGGGTTCCTGTTGGCCGGCGACATCTTCACCATGTTCGTGTTCATGGAGCTGTTCGGCATCGCCGTCTACGCCGTGACGGCGGGCAAGGTCGAGGATCCGGCCGCGCTGCCCGCCGCCATCAACGTCGCGGTCATCAGCACCATCGGGGCCGTGCTGTTCCTGACCGGGGTCGGTCTGCTGTACCGGCTGACGGGGACACCCAACATCGCCCAGTCCGGCGCCGTGCTCACCGACACCCCACCGCACGCGGCGTTGGCGGTGACGACCGCGTTGGTGCTCGGGGGGCTGGCGGTGAAGACGGGCCTGGTGCCGTTCCACTTCGCGCATGCGGATCTGCACACGGCCAGTTGGAGTCCCCATGCCGGGTTGCTGGGTGCGGTGATGCTCCCGATCGGGCTGTATGGGATCGGACGGCTGCAGATCAGCGTGTTCGGTGGTGTACCGGGGCTCGACGAGGCCGTCCGCCCGGTCCTGCTGGTCGCGGCGCTGACCACCGCACTGGTGGGTGGTGCGATGGCGCTGATGCAGGACCAGCTGAAGCGTATGTTGGCCTTCTCGAGCATCTCCCATGTCGGCATCGCGGGTGTGGCGGTCGCGTTCGGGACGGCCTCGGGCACGGCCGCCGCCGCGGTGTACGTGGTCGGGCACGGGTTCGTGAAGGTCGGCCTCATGCTCGTCGCCGGCGTCGTGCTGCACCGGCTGGGGACGCTGCAGCTGTCCGAGTTGGCCGGCCGGGGCCGCGAGGTGCCCGTGGCGGTCGGCCTGCTGACGGTCGGCGCGGCGCTGCTGGCGGGAATGCCACCGTCGGGACTGTTCGCCGGCAAGGCGGTGATGACCGGGGCCGCCGAGGAGCTGGGTCTCGGGTGGGTGATGCCGCTCGTCTACCTGGCGGCGGTGCTGACCGGTGCGGCGGTGGCCCGGGCCGTGAGCCACCTCTGGTTCGGATGGCCCGTCCCCGAAGACGACATCGGCATCGTGGCCGAGCACCGACCCGAGGAGCTCGCTTCACGCAGCCCCCGGGTCCTGCTCGCGCTGCCGATCGCCCTGCTGGGCATCGGCAGCCTGCTGCCACTGTCCGGCTCCTACCTCGCCGGTGTCGGGGAGGCGGCCGCGGCCGCCGTCGACCGTGAGCTGTATGTGGCCACGGTCACGGGCGGACCACCGCCCGAGGTCACGGCCAGCCCCCAGGTGGAGCCGTGGACGGCCACCTCGATCGCACCTGGTGTCGCTGGCGTGGTGGGGGCCGCGGTCCTCGGACCCTGGATCGCGGCACGTTGGCGGCGGGAACCGCACCTGTTGAGTGCTCCCGCACGGGGACTGCGGCGGCTGCATACCGGCCTCGTCAACGATCAGGTGACCTGGCTGACCGTGGGGATCGCCGGGTGGTGCCTCTGGCTGCTGGTGACCGTGCCGGCCGGCTGAGGCGGGCGGTCGCCGGGGCGGGTCGGGTCGGCGTGTGAGTTCAGCTGTCGGGTACCCGGGTCGGCGGGAGGATCACGATCGGCGACGAGGCCTCGAGCATCCCGGCCACCTCGAGGTAGCCGGGATGGCCGTGGACGGCGAACTGGAGGGCGTGACGGTGCATCGCGGGCAACGTGGCGAGGGCATCGGGCAACGACCCCGTCGCCTGTGGGGACGGCGCGCCGGGGCGACCCCTGACACCGCCCGGTCCGGATCAGCCCAGCAGGTTGGACCACACGTAGGTGAGCGCGAACGCGTGGATCAAGGTGACCGCGCCCAGTGCGAGCAGGATCAGTGCCAGTGCGGGACGGACCGCGGCACGCCGCTCGGCGAGCCAGGTCAGGGCCACCACCAGCGCTCCGGACCACATCGCACGCAGGGCGAGCGCCGGACCGTCACCGATCATGTCCATGGCTCCGGCGACGAGCGGGTTGCCTTCGATCGCGATCCCGGTGCGCACCCACACGTAGGTCGCCACCGAATCGAGTACGACCATCGCGAGCAGGACGCGACGGATCGGGGCGACCTGCTCGCGGGGAGCGATCCACTCCCCCAGTTGCCACACCGCGATCGTGAGCGCCAGGGCGCGTCGGCGGAGCCGTGCGTCACCGGCGATGCGCGCATAGAGCTGTTGGCGCATCCGGTTGGCCCAGGCGGGACGTGCGTCGAGGACCCGGTGGAGGTCGAACTCGACGGCCACGTCACTCCCTCGCTGGGATCTCACTCGGATGGAGAACCGGCTCGGCCGATCCCGTCGATGCCGACATCCGCGGTTCGGTCCCCGTCGATCGCCGGACGGCGTCGACCGACGGCGTCGTACCGGTCGCCGCGTGCCCTATCCTCCCACCCGCCGCCCGCACGTGCACGCGGGCCCGTAGCTCAGCCTGGCAGAGCGCTGCCTTTGCATGGCAGAAGTCGTCGGTTCGAATCCGATCGGGTCCACCGCGAGGTCTCCACACGCTCCGGAGATCGCCACGGACACAACGAGGGTCCGCCCAGCTGGGCGGACCCTCGTTCCAGGTCTGGAGGTCTCGATCAGACCGCCGTGGCGTTCCCTACGGGCGGCCGTACCCGACGATGTTGCTGCGACGATCCAGCTGCGAGGTCGCCACGCGGCCCTGGCTGGCGGACGCTCCGACGAGCCTGCCGTTGCCGACGTACATCTCGACGTGCCGGACCGGTGAACCGAAGAAGACCAGGTCCCCGGGCTGAAGGTTCGAGCGGCTGATGCTGCGGGTCGCGTTCGACTGGGCTCTGGAGGTGCGGGGGATGGTGACACCGGCGGCCGCCCACGACGTCGAGGTCAGACCCGAGCAGTCGTAGGCCCAGGAGCCGGTGGCGCCCCACTGGTAGCGCGAGCCGACCTGGGACAACGCCCGGTTCGCCGCGGCCTGACCGGCTGACCAGCTCGCACGGCCGGACGCGAGCGTCGACAGCGACGCGAGCGATGCGGATGCCGTGAGCGGCGCAGGCACCGATGACGCGGCCGCCGACGACGCAGCGGCCGACGACGTGGCGGTCGACGACGTGGCGATCTGGGCGCTCGGCGCGGCCTGAGCCGAAGCGGGCGCCACCATGCCGACCGTCATCAGGGCGGCGAGACTCGCGCCCACCAGTGAGCGGCGGCGAGCAGGGTGGAGGATGTGCGTCATACGGGACCTCGTTGGTGCCGGTCAGACCCGGCCTGGGTGAACGAGGTGCGGAAGGTGTGGAGAAGCCCGTACTTCGTCCAGTTGTCCTGGCAGGTCGCGCGCACCCCGCAACGGTCAGTGTCCTTACGAACACGAAGCGTCACCACCCAGCGCAGTCGGATGAGTGATACGAACGACCGAGTCGCCCGTCAGCCACCTCCGCGCCCCACCCGCTTCCCAAGGGAACGGCACAGAACGGCCCGCATCGGCCGAGAGCCGCATCCTGCGCCACGCACGCCCTCGGGATGGCCCCACGTCCGACGTCGCATCCGGGGCACGGAACTTCGGCATCCCGGGAAGTACCTGAGAGCGTTCGTCCACCCGCAGAACGCCAATTGTCGATGAGCGCACGCGTTTCGCCACGCTCCGTTACCAACCGCGCACGGCGTCCCGGAGCACGTCCGGTTCGCGGCTCGGTCGCCCTCGTCCGAGGCCGTCTCGGTGGCCACCAGGTCATCAGGGCGGTCCGGCGGGTGGGCGCGGATGGCATCGATCCGGGACCCCGGCCCTCGACGGTCCCGTCGGTTCGCACTGTTTCCACTGCCTCTGCCGGGAAGGCGACGCGGCGCCTCCATACCGTCGGCGGGCCCCACCACCCTGACGTGGTGACGGTGAAGGTCCCCCACCCCTGTCGATGGAGTAGCCGCGTGAGCGCATCCGACCCACAAGCCTGGTCTTTCGAAACCCGTCAGATCCATGCGGGCGCGACCGCTGATCCCACGACCGGGGCCCGTGCGACCCCGATCTACCAGACCACCTCGTACGTGCTCGGCGACACGGAACGGGCCAAGAACCTGTTCGCCCTGGCCGAGTTCGGCAACATCTACACCCGCATCATGAACCCGACCACCGACGTGGTCGAGAAGCGGGTCGCGGACCTCGAAGGGGGTGTCGCCGCCGTCGCGGTGGCCTCCGGCCAGGCCGCAGAGACGCTCGCGATCCTCAACCTCGCCGAGACGGGCTCGCACATCGTCTCGTCCGCATCGCTGTACGGCGGGACCTACAACCTGTTCAAGTACACGATGCCGAAGCTGGGCATCGAGACCACCTTCGTCGAGGACCCCGACGATCCCGAAGCCTGGCAGGCCGCCGTCCAGGACAACACCAAGCTGTTCTTCGCCGAGTCGGTCGGCAACCCGCGCATCGACGTGCTGGACATCGCCGCGGTCTCGGAGGTCGCCCATCGCAACGGGGTGCCGCTGGTGGTCGACAACACCATCGCGACGCCCTACCTCATCCGACCGCTGGAGCACGGCGCCGATGTCGTGGTGCACTCGGCCACGAAGTTCCTGGGCGGGCACGGCACCGCGATCGCCGGCGTGGTCGTCGACGGCGGGACGTTCGACTTCGGCGCCCACGCGGAGAAGTACCCCGGCCTGACCACCCCGGACCCCTCCTACCACGGCCTCAACTACTGGGAGGCGCTGGGCAACGAGAACGCGGCGTTCGCGATCAAGCTGCGCGTGCAGTTGCTGCGTGACCTCGGACCGGCGCTCTCACCGCACAACGCCTTCCTGATCCTCCAGGGCATCGAGACCCTGAGCATGCGCATGGACCGCCATGTCGCCAACGCGCAGCGGCTCGCAGAGTGGCTCGAGCAGCGCGACGACGTCGCCACGGTCTGGTACGCGGGGCTGCCCTCGAGCCCGTGGCACGAGGCCGCATCGCGCTACGCCCCCAAGGGACCCGGTGCGATCCTGTCGTTCGAGTTGCCGGGTGGTGTCGACGCCGGCAAGCGGTTCGTCGACGGCGTGGAGTTGTTCAGCCACCTCGCCAACATCGGCGACGTACGCAGCCTGATCATCCACCCTGCGTCGACCACCCACTCGCAGCTCACTCCCGACCAGCAGTTGACCGCGGGGGTCACCCCGGGTCTGGTCAGGCTGTCGGTCGGGCTCGAAGGCGTCGACGACCTGATCGCGGACCTCGAAACCGGCTTCGCCGCCGTCAACGAAACCCGCGACGTGTGAGCGCACCGATCGAACGCATGGAACCCGGACCGGAACCGGGTTCCGCCCGCGTGCGCCCCATCGCGGCGGTGCCGGCGCGCGTCGACGACCCGACCGACGCGCAGCGCCCCGCCACGGGCGCCTGGCTACCGGGCGACCCGGTCGGCCGACGACGGTTCGTGGATGTCGGCACCGTCGCGCTCGAGCTCGGCGGTGAGATCCCCGAGGTCCGCGTGGCCTACGAGACGTGGGGGGAGCTCGCCCCCGACGGCTCCAACGCGGTCCTGATCCTGCACGCGCTCACCGGCGACAGCCACGTCACCGGTGCATCCGGCGTCGGTCATCCCACACCCGGGTGGTGGGACGAGGTGATCGGTCCCGGTCGCGACATCGACACCGATCGTTGGTTCGTGGTCGCCCCCAACGTGCTCGGAGGCTGCCAGGGCACCACCGGACCCTCCTCGCTCCGCGACGACGGTCGCGCCTGGGGTGCCCGCTTCCCCCACGTCACCGTGCGCGACCAGGTCGAGGTCGAGCGGCGTGTCGCCGACCACCTCGGCGTCGACACCTGGGCCGCCGTGGTCGGAGGCTCCATGGGCGGGATGCGGGTCCTGGAATGGGCCACCACCCATCCCGAGCGCGTGCGCGGCATCGCCCCGCTGGCGGTCTCGGCCACCGCCACAGCGGACCAGATCGCGGTCCAGAGCATCCAGATCGACGCGATCCAGGCCGATCCCGCCTTCCGTGGCGGGGACTACCTCCTCGACGTACATACCGACCCGCAGCACGCGCGGGGGCCGATCGAGGGCTTGGCGATCGCCCGTCGGTTGGCCCACTTCAGCTACCGCAGTGCGGAGGAGTTGGACGTCCGATTCGGCCGGCAGGCCCAGGGGGATGAGGATCCGCTGCGGGGTGGCCGCTTCGCCGTGCAGTCCTACCTCGAATACCACGGAGCGAAGCTCACCCGCCGATTCGACGCCGCCAGCTACGTGGTGCTCACGCGGTCGATGAACAGCCACGATGTGGGACGCGACCGGGGCGGAGTCGCGGCCGCGCTGCGACGCGTGGACGCCGAGGTACTCGTCGCGGGGGTCGAGAGCGACCGGCTGTACCCGATCGGTGAACAGCACCGCCTCGCCCACCTGCTGGGGGTGCCCGGCGGACGCGCCAAGATCGTGCGCTCGCCCCACGGGCACGACGGGTTCCTGATCGAGCGCGACCAGGTCGGTCGCATGCTGGGCGAGTTGCTCGCACGGGTCGTGGCGCGCTGAGCGTCGACCCGCGCCGCTCACGGCGAGCACTAGCCTGACCGCAACGAGCGGGAGCGAGCACGTGGGAGCGTTGTACACGGTCGGGAGTTCGATGTTCTGGGGCGGTTTCCGGGCACTCGGCCTGGATGTCCGGCCCATCGACCACCACAACATCCCCTCGTCGGGTCCGGCCGTGATCGCCAGCAACCACATCGGCTACCTCGACTTCGCCCTCGTGGTGCTCGCGCCGCCGAAGCCGCGACGCGAGGTCCGGTTCCTGGCCCGGGCGGAGTTCTTCGACAAGCCCGTCGTCGGCGGGCTCATGCACAAGCTCGGCCAGATCCCCGTCGACGTCCACGGCGATCCCATGCAGGCCGCCGAGGTGGCACGCAAGGAACTCGAGCGCGGAGAACTGATCGGCATGCACCCGGAGGGCACCATCAGCCCGTCGTTCGTTCCGCGGCGGGCCAAGAGCGGCGCGGTCCGCCTCGCGGACTCAGCCGGAGCGCCCATCGTGCCGGTCGCGGTGTGGGGCAGCCAGCGGATCCTGACCAAGGGCCGCCCGGCCCGGCCGACCCGCGGCGCGGTGGTCACGGTGCGCTACGGCGAGCCGTTCGTGCCCTCGGGCCGCACCGGCATGGCCCGCACCAAGGAACTGATGGACCGCATCACCACGCTGCTCGAGATCAGCCAGGCCAACTACCCGCAGCGACCGGGTCCGCCCCCCGACGACTGGTGGCTTCCCGCCCACCTCGGGGGCTCCGCCCCGACGGTGGCGGAGGCCGAGGCCCGTATCGAGGCCCAGAACCTGGAGCGCCGCGAACGGCGCCAGACGCAGACATGATGCCGGTCACCCGGTCGGTGGGAACGGTTCAGGAACCCGTCCACCGACCCTCACTCACTCACAGTCGGGGGCGTCGCCGGTCGGTCGGGGCACGCCGCCCCCATCGATGCGGAACGGTCGCAGGCAGGCGCGGGTTCGACCGTCCGGGTCGATGGTGAACTCGGCGACCGCGGTGCGTGAAGCGTCCTCGGAGAGGCTCGGCCACACGAAGTTGCCGAGGTTCCAGAACACGGGGACCCCGTCGACGCGCTCCAACGGCTGCAGCCGGTGGGCATGGTGGCCAAACACCACGTCGGCACCGGCGGCGATCATCGCATCCGCCTTGTCGCGGTCCTCCGGGCGCGGTGTGAACGCACCCTCCTCGCCCCAGTGGACCGTCGCGATCACCAGGTCCGCATCTGCCGCTGCCATCTCGACGGCACGTGCCATACGGACCGGGTCGTATCCGGACGCCTGACCGGGAGCACCGTCTCGCGCGATCCAGTCCGGGGTCGGCACCACACCACCGAACCCGACGATCGCGACCCGCCAGCCCTGGACCTCGACGATCCGCGGCCGGTAGGCCTCGGCCTCGTCCGCGCCGACGCCCACGCCGAGCATCCCGGCGGCCTCGACGTTGCGCAGGCTGTCCACGATCCCCGGCACCCCGAAGTCGCCGGTGTGGTTGTTGGCCAGCGTCACGACGTCGACGCCCGCGTCACGCATCGCGGGTAGGGCATCGAGGTCGCAGCGGAAGACGAACTGCTTGTCGAGCGCGGCACCCCCGTCGGTCGCCGCGCACTCGAGGTTCACCAGAACGAGATCCGCATCGGCGAAGGTGTCACGGGCCCCGTTCCAGGGGTTGGCCGGGTCGGCCACCGAAGCCGGGGACTGTTGCGACGGATCGAGGTTGACGTCCCCCACGTGGTGGATCGTCAAGGTCCCTCGATCGTCCGTGGCGGAGGTGGTCCCGCCCTCCGGGGCCTCGGGTCGGTCGTCGGTCGCGGCATCATCAGACACGCCGGGGGTGGGATCGGCGCTCACCTCGGCGCTCGCGTCAGGGGTGTCCCGCGAGACCTCGGCGCTCGAGGGTTCGCCGGGAGCGGCGGCGGCCCCATCGAGGCGATCGGCGGCCATGATCGCGGCCACCAGCACGATCGCGGCCAGCGCAGCCAGCGCGACCGCCACGGTCATGGGCGTCCACCAGTGCGTGACGGTCTTTGCCGGCATCCGAACCACCTCTCCCTCGAACGGCACGGCCGTCCGCGGGACACGCCGGCGATCGCACACCGCGCGGACGCTATCCGGCGCGGTGGTCGAGACGTGTCACCCCGGGTCGATCTCCGCGACGTGCGAGCCCGTCGTGGTGCCCCGACCCGCGTCGGGGTGGGGGGAACGTTCGACCGGGTCACCGAGCTCACCGTGGAGCAGGCACGCGGCCCGGCCCCCCGCCCCGACCTGCTGCAGCGCCGGGAGGATCCGGCCGCAGGCCTCGAAGACCTCCGGGCACCGGGTCCGGAACCGGCAGCCCGACGGCGGATCCGTCGGGGACGGCACGTCACCGGGCAGCGGCACGCGGACGCGTCGTCGTTCGCGAGGTGGATCGGGGACCGGGATGGCGGACAGCAGCGCGCGGGTGTAGGGATGCTGCGGATCGCGGTAGATCCGGGTGCGGTCGGCGAGCTCCACCACCCTTCCGAGGTACATCACCGCGATCCGGTCCGAGACGTGTTGGACCGCCGCCAGGTCGTGGGCGATGAACAGGTAGGTGAGTCCCAGCTCGGACTGCAGTTCCGCCAGCAGGTTCATCACCTGCGCCTGGATCGAGACGTCCAGCGCGGCGATCGGCTCGTCGCAGACCAGGAACTCGGGTTCACAGGCGAGCGCCCGCGCGATACCGAGCCGTTGACGCTGGCCGCCGGAGAACTCGTGCGGGTAGCGATCGACCACGTCGGGGTGCAGGCCGACGCGTTCCAGCAGTTCCGCGATCCGAGCCGAGCGTTCGCGCTTGCCCTGGTGCAGGTCGTGGATGTCGAGGGCCTCGCCGACCGTCTCGCCGACCGGCACTCGCGGATCGAGCGAGGCATAGGGGTCTTGGAAGATCATCGCCGCCCGGCGGCGCCAGCGACGCAGCTCACGGCGCGAGAGCGTCGCGAGGTCGACACCGTCGAAGGTGACGGTCCCCGCCGTGGGCTCCACCAGCCGCAGCAACGCGAGACCCGTGGTCGACTTCCCGCATCCGGACTCACCGACCAGACCCAGCGTCTCGCCGCGATGCACCTCCAGGCTCACACCGTCGACCGCCCGGACCGCCGTCTTGTCGCGACCGCGACCGATCGGGAAGTGCACCCGCAGATCCTCGACCTTCACGAGCGGGTCGTGCTCCGAGCCGACCTCCGCCGTCATGGCCTCCCCCCGCCCGGCGGCCCGGCGTCCGGCGACCCGTCGTCGTTCGAGGCTTCCGGTGGTTCGACCTCGATGCGTTGCGCCGCCGACGCGGCCCGCGCCGTGGCGTCGTCGACCTCGTAGAAACTCCGGACGTGATGACCGGGTGCGATCTCGCGTAGCGGGGGCTGCTCGGTCAGGCACCGCTCGTCGTCTCGGAACGAACACCGTGGATGGAAGGAACATCCGTCCGGGAGGTCGGTCGGCGACGGCGGCAGCCCCGGGATCGCCGTCAGGGCCTCACCGCGGAGGTCACCGAGCACCGGCAGCGACATCAACAGGCCGACGGTGTAGGGGTGGCGTGGCTCGGCGAAGAGACGGTCGACGGAGGCCTCCTCGATCACCTGGCCGGCGTACATCACCATCACCCGGTCGGCGATGCCGGCCACCACGCCGAGGTCGTGGGTGATCCAGATGACCGCCATCCGGCGCTCCTCCTGCAGGTGCTGGACCAGATCGGTGATCTGGGCCTGGGTGGTGACGTCCAGGGCGGTCGTCATCTCGTCCGCGATCAGGATCTTCGGGTCGCACGCCAGACCGATCGCGATGACGACCCGCTGGCGCATCCCGCCGGAGAACTGGTGCGGGTAGTCGTCGAGCCGTTTCTCGGCGCCGGGGATCCCCACCTGGCGGAGCAGGTCCACGGCACGGTCGCGGGCCTCGTGCTCCGAGACGTCGAGGTGGAAACGCATGCCCTCGGTCACCTGCCGACCGATCGGGTGGACCGGGTTGAGCGAGGTCATCGGGTCCTGGAAGACGTACCCCACGCGGGTGCCCCGCACCTGCAACAGTTGCTTCTCCGGCATCGTCACCAGGTCGTCACCGTCGAGCAGGACCTGGCCCTCGATCCGGCCGGGCGGCGTCGGGATCAACCGCGTGAGCGCCAACGTGGAGACCGACTTGCCGGATCCCGACTCGCCGACGATGGCGAGTGTCTCACCCTCGTGGAGGTCGTAGGACATCCCACGCACCACCTGCGCCGTTCCCCGCTTGGTCCCGAACCGGACGTTCAGATCACGGACGGACAGCAGCGGGCCGCTCACGCGTCGCCGCCCGCGCCCCGGGACTCGATCACGGAGCGTTGCTGAGGATCGAGCGCGTCACGCAACCCGTCGCCGACCAGGTTGAAGGCCATGACCGTCAGGAAGATCGCCAGCCCCGGGAAGACCGACAACCACCAGCCCTGCGTGCGGTAGCGCTGCGCATCCGAGAGCATCAGCCCCCATGCCGGCTCGGGGGGTTGGACGCCGACGCCGACGAACGACAGGGCCGCCTCGATCAGGATCGCGAAGGCGAGGCTCAGCGAGGTCTGCACGATCACGGGCGCAGCCACGTTGGGCAGCACGTGGCGGAACACGATCCGCAGGTCGCTCGCGCCGAGGCTCCGCGCCGCCCGCACGTGCAGGTCCTGGCTGACCGACAGCGCCGAGCCGCGCACGACCCGGGCGAAGATCGGGGTGAACACGATCCCGACCGCCAGCATCGTGTTGCGCAGCGAGGGTCCCAGCACCGCCACCAGGGCGATCGCCAGCAGCACCACCGGGAACGAGAACAGCACGTCCATCGTGCGCATCAGCACCGTGTCGAGCCAGCCGCGCCGGTAGCCGCTGATCAACCCGATGAACGTCCCGAGCGCCAACGAGATGCTGACCGCCACCGCACCGACCTGCAGCGAGACCCGGCTGCCGAACACGACCCGGCTGAACAGGTCGCGTCCGAACTCGTCGGTGCCGAACAGGTGCTGGAGCGACGGGGGTTCGAAACGTCGGGTCAGATCCTGGGCGTTGATCGCGTACGGCGCCACCAGGTCGGCGAAGATCGCCGTGAGGATCAACACCACCAGCACGACCAGGCCGAACGCGGCCAGTTTGTTGGCCAGCACGATCCCCAGCGTCTCGCGCCACCGCGGTCGGTGCTCCCCGGTGGGACGTTCGAGCCCGCCGACCCCGTCGCCCGGGGCCTCGTCGGGCCTGGCCTCGTCCTCCGGTCGGTCGTCGTTCATCGGACCGCGATCCTCGGATCGAGCTTCGCATAGAGCAGGTCGACCAGCAGGTTGATGACCAGGAACGCTCCGGCCATGAACAGCACGGCACCTTGCAGGACCGGATAGTCCCGGCGTTCCACGGCGTCGAGCGCCAACCGACCGAGGCCGGGCCAGGCGAACACGACCTCCACGATCACGATGCCACCGAGCAAGGTGCCGAGCTGCAAGCCGGTGACCGTCACGATGGGGATCCAGGCGTTGCGCAGCACGTGGTGGCGCAGGATGTAGCGCTCCGGCAGCCCCTTGGCCCGGGCGAGTCGGACATGGTCGGCGTTGAGCGCCTCCAGGACCGAGGACCGCACGAAGCGGGTCAGGATCGCCCCGGTGACCACGCCCGCGGTGACGGCGGGCAGGATCAGCCGGCGGGCGAAATCGACCGGATCCTCGCCGAACTCCGTGTAGCCGAGCGGCGGCAACCATCCGAGGGTCACCGAGAAGATCAGGATGAGCATGATCCCGTACCAGAAGTCGGGGATCGAGACCCCGACCTGCGAGAACCCGGTGGCGAGGTAGTCGGCGGCCTTGCCCTGACGGACCGCCGCGATGATCCCGGCCGGGATCGCGACCACGATCCCCACCACCAGCGAGGCGACCGCGAGCACCGCGGTCGGTGGGATCCGCGCGGCCAGCACCGTGGTGACCGGCGCACCGCTGCGGAACGACACCCCGAGATCGCCCTGCACCGCTCTGCCGAGCCAGTCGACGTACTGCACCACCAGCGGCTGGTCCAGCCCGGAGCGTTCGCGCAGGAGCTCATAGACCTCCGGATCGAACCGGGTCCCGAGCGCCGCACGGATCGGGTCGCCCGGAACGAGGTGGATGAGCGCGAACACCACGATCGACACACCGAGCAGCGCGACGAGCGATTGTGCCGTGCGGCGCAGGACGAACCGTGCCACCCCTCACCTCCCCGAGCCGCACCCCACCTCGAACGTGCTGTCCCGGGACCGCGGCCCGACCGCAACCTCCGGCGGCATCACCGGCATCACCGGCGTCACGAGGCGAGGCTCGTGTCGACGAACCTGGTCGCCTGATCAGGTCGGGTCGTGTAGCCCTGCACGTCGGGCGACCAGGCCTGCACGATGTCGGGGTTGTAGAGGTAGATGTAGGAAGCCAGGTCGACGATCCGCTCCGCCGCCTGGTCGTAGAGTTCCTTGCGGTCGTCCTCGTCGGTCTCGACCCGCGCCGAGTCGAGCAGCTCGTCGGTCTCCGGATCGGCGAAGCCGTGGAAGTTGAAGCTCCCCTCCGAGTGGTGCTGGGCGTAGTAGTAGTCGTCGGGGTCGATGTTGCCGAGCCAGCTGAGCCCGAAGGCGTCGAACTCGCCGTCGCCCTGATCGGCCAGCCAGGTCGTGAAATCCTCGGTTCGGATCTGGACGTCGATGCCGACCTCGCCGAGCTGTGCCTCCATCACCTGGGCGAAGGTGACCGTCTCCGGGAACTCGTTGGTGACCATCAGATCGACGGTGAGGTCGGTGACCCCGGCATCCTCGAGCAACTGCCGCGCCTGGTCCGGGTCGTGGCCATAGGGCTCGTAGTCGTGGTACCAGAAGCTGGTCTCGGGGATCGCGGTCTCGTTCGGGGTCGCGGCATCGAACCGCGCCGCCTCCGTGATCACGTCGATGTCGAGCGCGAAGGCGATGGCACGACGGACGGCGGGATCGTCGAACGGTTCGCGATCCTGGTTCAACGCGATGTACCAGTAGTCGTTGCCGGCGACCTGATCGAGCTCGATCTGGTCGTCGGCACCGAGCTCCTCGACCTGTTCGGGCGGGACCGAGTCGATCCAGTCCACCTCACCGGTCTGCAGGCTGGTGAGCTTCGTGCCCTCGTCCGGAACGACCTGGAACTCGATGCCGTCCAGCGCCACGTCACCACCCCAGTAGTCGTCGAAGCGTTCCAGGGTGACGCTGTCACCCGGGCTGAACGACACGAACTCGAAGGGGCCGGTCCCGATCGGGTCGTCCTGCATGGTCCCGGCCTCGATGGCCTCGGCCGGGGCGATCGCCATACCCTTGAACGGCCCGATCTGTTCGAGCAGGTTCGGCGCCGGGCGGTTGAGCACGAGTTCCACGGTCAACTCGTCCGGCGCATTGAACTCCTCGACCGCTTCGAGACGGAACGCGTTGTCGCCCTCCTCGGCGATGCGTTCGAACGAGGCGACGACGTCCCCGGCATCCAGTTCGGATCCGTCGTGGAAGGTCACACCTTCGCGCAGCGTGAAGGTCCAGGTCAGCAGGTCCTCCGAGGTCTCCCACGACTCGGCCAGCGCCGGCTCCATCGTCAGGTCCTCGCCCGGCTGGACCAACGTGTCGTAGACGTTCTCCAGGACGGTGAAGGCGAACGACGAGGTGGTCGTGTGGGCATCGAGCTGATCGGGGTCCCCACCGATCGCGGCGCGTAGCGTCCCGCCCTCCGCTGCGGGCTCCGCCTCGTCGTCGACGTCGTCGGTGCCGTCCTCGATGGCCGGGTCGTCCTCACCGGCGTCGCCGAGATCGACCCCACCGTTCCCGTCGTCACAGGCGGCGACCATCAGGGCGATCACGGCGGTCACGGCGGTCAGGGAACGCAAGCGCATCGCGGTCTCGTTCGTCGGGGGCTCCAGGGGACGCGGTACCCGGTTGCGCCTGGCGAACTCGGGCCATGGGCACCGACTGCTACGACCGTAGGCGTGGGCCCTTCCCGTGGACACGGGCCAGAGGTACGAGCGGACAGGGGGGTGGAAGCCTGTGGACGACCCTGTGGGTATGTGGATGGTTACACCCATGGAATTCCACAGGCATACTCACAGGTGTGGAGTTCGGGTTGTGGAGCAGAGGCCCATCTACGCGCCATCCGTCACCACCGCCCGTCAGCGAGCGGATCGTCGGACCGCGGCCCCGTCGCCGTCCCCAGCCCTGTGGATGACCACGACAGGGTCCTCGTGCCCGCGCCCGACCCCGGCCGGTGCGCGACGGGCGGTGTTCAGGCCGACCTGTCCGAGAAGCTGCGGGCGAGCCCGTCCGCGAGCTCGACCCGGGGCGTCCATCCGAGTTCGGTGCGGGCGCGCACGGTCGCGTAGCCACCGGGGTGGGTGACGTACTCGATGGCCTCCGGACCGAAGGGGGCCTGGCGTCCCATCACCTGCGCTCCGAAGCGCGCCGTCGACGCCGCCGCGCGTGCCGCCGCCCGCGGCAGCGATCGTGCCGAGGTGCCGACGTGACGTTCGTGATGGCCGAAGAAGGTCGCGCACGGGACCTGCCCACCGGCGAGGTTGTAGCTGCGACCCGCCGCAGCCGGCTCGTCGGCCGCCAGCAGGACACCGCTGACCACGTCGTCGACGTGGATCGGCGACAGCGGCCAGCGGCCGCCGTCGACGAGCACGAACAGGCCACGCCGCAACAGCTCGACGGGGCGCAGCACCCAGGGCACCGAACGGGCCCCGTAGACATCACCGGGCCGCACGATGGTCAAGGGGACCCCGGTCGCGGCCGAGACCTGCAACGCCGCATGCTCGGCCGCGATCTTGGTGTCGGTGTAGGGGCCACCCGTCGGCACCGCGGGCGCATCCTCGTCCAGCATGGCCCCCGGGGCGGAGGAACCCCCGTAGATCACGATCGAGGAGATGTGCACCACCCGTCCGACCCCCGCCGCGGCGGCGGCCGTCACCACCGAGCGCGTGCCGTGGACGTTCACGGTGACGAACCGCTGTCGGTCCCCGGACTCGGCCACGATGGCCGCGGCGTGGATCACGAGATCCGCGCCGGCGAGCACCGAGGCCCATCCGGGACCGGACGGACCGGCCCCACCGACATCCATCACCACGGGTTCGACACCGGGCAGATCGACCGGCAGCAGGTCGACACCGACGACCTCGTCGCCGCGGTCCCGACACCGGCGCGCGAGCTCGGCACCGATCATGCCGGCTGCCCCGGTGATCACCACCTTCGCCACGCCTCGCCCCTCATCCGTCGCGCCGCGTCCCACACCGACCCGATGCTACGACCCCGATGCTACGAGCGTCGCATCCGGGTCGCCGTACGCAGAGATGCCCGCACGACGGCTCGTCGCACGGGCATCACCGCATCAGATCGAACGGGGCTCTTCCCACAGGGCCTCGTCGAGTTCCTGGTCCCGCTTCTTCTTCAGGGCGAACGCGGCGCCGGCCAGCGCGGCGAGCAGCAGCGCGAAGATGCCCTTCTTGCCGCCCTTGCCGTCATCCGACAGCTCGTCGATGCGGTCCGAGGTGGTGGACTGCAGGTCCTTTCCCTTCTTCTCCGCCTTCTTCCGCAGCTTGTCGGTCTCTTTCTCGAGCTTGTCGATCTTCTTCGAGATGTTCGACTTCCCCACACGTTCCTCCTTGGACGGGCCATGGACGCTTCGCCCGAGACTAGCGGCCGCCTCACCCGGTGCACCCGGCCGTGCAGACGCACGGACGGTTGACCGCGGCCGGGGCTCGGTCCGGCAGCACGGGACGCTTCGCCCACACCATGGTCACGCAGCGAGCGCTCGCCTCGACCTCCGAGCGGGATCGGTCGATACCGAGACCACGTGCCCGGCATCGACCGGGCCTCGACCGCACGCTTGGAGACGTCCGTGGCCGAGCAGGGGACGACGACGCGCCCCATCGGGCGCACACTCCGCAGCGCGCGGCAGAGAGCCGGTCCCCAGGGGCTCGTCCCGCGAGACCTCTCCCCCAGGGCACCGTCCACCTTGGCGCGGGAACGAACTTTGCCAGATCTGCCCGTGCAGTCCAGCGAGCGGGCCCGGGAAGGACCCGCCCGCTGGTCTGTCTGAGGTTTCCTGTGGGCCAGGAAGGACTTGAACCTTCGGCCTCACCCTTATCAGGGGTGCGCTCTAACCAGGCTGAGCTACTGGCCCGAAGCGGTCGGCACGCCGAGCATGCGCCGCAGCGGCGAAGCGTAGCGAGCGGGCTCAGGACTGGCGAACGGGACCATCGCTCACTGGTTGAACAACTCGTCGCCCTCCGGCCGCGGACGCCCTGCCGGCTCCCGTGATCGGGGCCCCGGTGAGGTGCGGGCGTCGGCTTGCGGAGCCGTCCGGCCCGTGGAACGGGCGGAGGACCCCGGTGGCGTCGCGGCGTTGGTGAGCTTGCGTGGGGAGCCGGCCGCCGAACGGGCGGGTTGGCCCTCCTCGATCACGCCGATGGTCAGCCCGCCGGTCAGGTCCGCGATCAGGTTGTACAGGAAGGCGAGGAACACCAACACGGCGGTCTGGACGATGACCCCCATACCACCGAGCAGGCCGAGAGCACTGAACATGTTGCCGGCATTGACGCCACAGGAGGTGAAGCCCACATCCGTGGCGATACCGCAGATCTGATCGACGAGTTGCAACCGGTCGATGATGAACCAGACCACGCCGGCGGCCAGCATGAAGATCGCGAACAGCACGACGTTGGCCACGGCGCCGAACTTCAACACCGACCAAGGATCGAGCCGCTTCACGGTCATACGTCGGCGGATCACACGCGCTCCTCTGTGCGTCGCGATGCTACTCCGCGAGGTCGGGATCGGTGCCAGCCTCGCCCTCGCCCTCTGCCGGCGGGAGCGCGGCCTCGGACAGGGATCCCTCGGACGAGCCCCCGGCGGCCTCACTGCCGACCGGCGCCGGGAGTTCGACCTCGTCGTCGATCGCATCCTCGACCACCAGCGCCAAGCCGACCACCCGCGCGCCCTCGCCGGGCTTCATCAGCGACACGCCCTGGGTCGATCGCCCCTTGGGGTGGACATCGGCCAGACTCATGCGGATCAGGGTCCCAGCACCGGTCACCAGCAGCACCTCGGCCTCGTAGGGCACCACCAGGGCGCCGATCAGACCACCGCGCCGTTCGGTCAACTCGACCGTCTTGACACCCTGACCACCGCGCTTCTGCTGGGGGTACTGCTGGATCTCGGTGCGCTTGCCGAAGCCGTTCTCCGTGACCACGAGCAGGAAGTCGCGTTCGTCCTCCTCGTCGCCCTTCGGTGGCAATGGGGCCATGGCCAGCACTTCGTCGTCGGGACCCTTGAGCCTCATCCCGCGCACACCTGCGGCCGTACGGCCCATCGCCCGGGCGTCGGTCTCCGCGAACCGGATCGCCTGACCCTGCTTGGAGACCATCGCGAGGTCGCGTGTCCCGTCGGTCACCGACACGCCGATCAGTTCGTCGTCGTCACCGAGGTTGATCGCGATGAGCACGGCACGCGGCGAGTCGAACGCATCCAATCGCGTCCGCTTGACGGTGCCCTGCCGGGTGGCGAACACCAGGAACCGGTCATCGGTGAACTCGCGCAGCGCGAGCACCGCGGCGACCTTCTCGTCGGGTTCGAGCGCCAGACCGGGAACGTTGGCGACGTACACGCCCTTGGACGACCGTGACTTCTCCGGCACCTGGTAGGTCTTGATCCGGTAGACGCGGCCCTGGTTGGTGAAGAACAACAGATGGTCGTGAGTGGAACACGCCAGGAGGACCGAGACGATGTCGTCCTCCTTCATGTCGGTGCCGCGGACCCCGCGACCGCCGCGCCGCTGGGTCCGGAACGCCTCGATCGGGGTGCGCTTGAGGTACCCGGCGCGGGTCAGGGTCACGACCACGTCCTCGACCGGGATCAGGTCCTCGACGCTCATGGCCCCGTCGTCGGCCACGATCCGCGAGCGCCGCTCGTCGCCGAAGCGGTTGCGGACGTCGGTCATCTCCTCCTTGATGATGGCCCGCACCCGGGCCGGGTCACCCAGGATGTCGCGCAACTCGGCGATCAGCGTCTGCAGCTCGTCGTACTCGTCCTGGATGCGTTGGCGTTCGAGCTGGGCGAGGCGCCGCAGCTGCATGTCGAGGATCGCCTGCGCCTGGATCTCGGACAGCTCGAAACGCGTCATCAGCTCGGACTTGGCCGCATCGGCCGACGCGCTGGCCCGGATCAGGGCGATGATCTCGTCGATCACGTCGAGGGCGATCAGCAGGCCCTCCAACACGTGCGCCCGGTCCTCGGCCTTTCGCAGGCGGTAGGCGGTCCGGCGGGTGATCACATCGACCTGGTGGTCGATGTAGTGACCGAGTGCCTGATCGAGGGTGAGCGTCTTCGGGATGCCGTCGACGAGCGCGAGCAGGTTGACCCCGAAGGTGTCCTGCAGCTGGGTGTGCTTGTAGAGCTGGTTGAGCACCACCTGGGAGTTGGCATCCCGCTTGAGGTCGATCACGACCCGCATGCCCTCACGCGACGACTCGTCGCGTAGGTCGGCGATCCCCATGATCACCTTGCTGTTGACCAGCTCCGCGATCTTCTTCAGCAGCGTCGCCTTGTTGACCATGTAGGGGATCTCGGTGACCACGATGCGCTCGCGCTCTCGGCCCTTCTCCGGTTCCTCCACGGTGCACACGGCCCGGACCTTGATGCTGCCGCGACCGGTGGTGTAGGCGTCGTAGGCGCCTTGGTTGCCGAGGATCAGCCCACCGGTCGGGAAGTCCGGAGCGGGGATGTAGCGCATCAGTTCGACGGCGGTCAACGAGGGGTCGTCGAGCAGGGCGACCGCGGCGTCGATCAACTCGCGCAGGTTGTGCGGCGGGATGTTGGTCGCCATACCGACCGCGATACCGGTGGAGCCGTTGGCCAACAGGTTGGGGAACCGGGCCGGGAGCACGACCGGCTCGTCCTCGTAACCGTCGTAGTTCGGGACGAAGTCGACGGTCTCCTCGTCGATGTCCCGG
>PWLR01000094.1 GCA_003558435.1 Nitriliruptoraceae bacterium
CCCTCAATGGACTGCTCCGCCGGCATGTGGATGTCCAGGGTGTCCCCGTCTTCGTACCAATGGCCGGTCACGTCATGGAAGACGCTGCCGTCGTTCTCGACGCTCACGCCCCCGTGGTAGCGATCGGTGTCATCGCCGTCACCCACATCGATGGTCGCGGCGTCGCCTTCGCCATCCAGCACCTGCACCAACACACCCAGCACATACGTGCGGGGCGGCAGGGCCAGCACCTCGGCCACGTCACCGGCTTCCAGCTCCCGACGACCAGCGTCAAAGGTGTTCTCGAAGGTGGTGACTTTCGGAAAGCCGGCCGCATTGGAGCCACCGGAGCGCACGATCGGAGAATGATCGCGATAATTCTCGTAAGTCTCAGGCATCTCTCTGTCCTCTGTTGCCTATTCGATAGAGCCCCGGGGGTTGCCCGGGGCGTCAGATCAGGTTCCCGGCTTGATATAGGCCGCGGTCAGAGCCTCGGGCTTCACCACCTTGTGACCGTAGACCATCAGGCCACGCATGATGTTGCCGAAGGTGCTCTCGGCGCGCAGGCTTTCGGTCTTGGTCAGCTGGGTAGCGAAGGTCAGACCCGCCTGGGTACCGGCGATGATGTGGGTGGTCACATCGGAGCCGTCCTGATACCGCGGCAGCAGGTTGCTGTTGTAGACCGTGAAGCGGTCGATCATACCGACCCGGCCATTACGCAGCGGGCTGGTGCCGTCGCCGGACAGGGAAGCGTCCTTGATGTCGGACAGCTTGAGCAGGGTGGTGGCCCAGTACGGCAGGAGGATAAACCGGCCGGTCTCGGACACGTTCTGCTCATCCAGCACCTGACCCAGATAGAGGATGGTGTCGAGGATGTTGCTGCGAGTGATGCCCACCGGGTCACCCACCGCGCCCAGGTCGATACCCTGAGAGATGCGGCCGGCGGTGCGGCCCATGTTCATCGGGTCGATGTCTGGCACGATGCTGCCCAGCACCCGGGTATCGAGCTTGATCTTCATCTGCTCGGCGGCGTCTTCGGCCCACAGGTTCATCTGGTCGATGTCCTGCTGGCGCTCAACCACGTCGTCGATGATCGCGGACCAGTAGAAGCCTTTGTCGATCAGCAGCTCGATGATCGGGGACTCCGGACGCTGGTTGGTCAGGGTCTGGCCGACCTGATAATCGTGGATTTCGAGGGTCGGTACCGTCCGGATCTTGACCTTATCGCCCTGGTTCCGGATCTCACCCTCATAGTCGGTATTGCTGATCTGGGACAGCACAGTGGAGTCGTAGTATTTCTCCACCAGCTTGCTGGACCAGATTTCCGGGATGAAAGTACCCGAGTAGTTCGGATGCCCACCAACAACAGGATAGCTCATTGCTCTCTCCTAGATCTTACCGTGCGTAGTCGACGCGCCCTTCGCGCTGCGCTGCTGCGATCTCGCGCTCCAGCTTATTGAACTCGCTGGCCCCGTACTGCTTCTTGTTGGCATATACGGATGCGATCTCGCTACGTGTCCAAGTTTTCTTCTCGCCCGAACGAGCGTCCGCGTTTCCTACGGACTTCGACTTCCCTGGAGCCACCTGCTTTTGCAGCTTCTCCCGCCGCTCCTGCCGAGGCCGCTCTTGCTCTTGCTGCTGTGCGGCAGTGGCGCGGTGGTACTCGTTGAACAGGTCACCGACGGTGGTGGCGTCTTTGCCCTGCACGCCGGCCTGGAAGACCTTAAAGCGGGCAGGTGCGGACTTGAGCCAGTCAATGAAGTTCTGATCCACGTTCAGGTCGCGCCAGCGGCCTTCCGTGATCTGATCCAGCTTGCTCTCGAACCGGTCAGTGACGCTCAGTTCAGCCGTTTTCGACACCCCGGACAACTCTTTGCGGAGCTTGTCGATCTCCTGGCGCATAGCAGACATCATCTGCTGGCCCTCCTCGCGGGCTGCGCGCCGGGCCATGTCTACCATGTCGCTGCCGAAGTTCCGGGTGTCCTCGTCTGTCAGGTAACTTTCCTGGGTCGCCCCGTCACCAGAATCACCCTGCTGGCCGTTGGCCTGGGCCTGCTGCATGCCTGCAATCAGGTTGTGCAAGGACTCGATCTGGTTGTCCCGGGACTTAATCATCCCGTCCAGGCTGCGATACCGTTGCTCCCACTTCCGGGCCTCCTGCAGCTCCGCCTCCATCTGCTGTAGGCGGGCCTCTACATCCGAGCCCGAATCCTGGGGTGCGTCGGCACCTTGATCCTGCGCGCCATCGAAGTCTTGGACAAACTCCTCTCCGGCGCCCTGGTCATGCTGAGCCGCGTTGTCGTCGTTGCCGCTGTCAGCCTGCTGGTCCAGAGTCGGGGTAGCGCCATCAGTGGGCTCCCCTCCCTGCTGACCCTGCTGGCTCAGCTGAGCAATCATCTCGTCGGCCCGTTGCGCGTTCTCTCGTACGCTGCGTGCAATCGCCATGTCGTCTCCTGTCGCGGTGCCGGCTGAGCCGCTTTCCGCTGGTTACTTGAAAATGTGCGTGAGGAGTTCCTGGTAAGCCTGGGCACGCCCCTGCGTCACCCGTACGGCTTCTGGCTGCTCCAGCACGATCAACCGATTTTTGGCTTCTTCCAGACCGGCCTCCAGGAACTCGACCACATCTTTGTTGGTGCGAAGCGCCTGAAGGGCCTTTAGCTGCTGTGCATCTGGTCTAGCCATAGTGAAATAGTGTCCGTGTCAATGGGTTATGTCAAGGTTTTAAGGCTCTGCGTTAAACCATCGAGCTAGGGCTCATGTTGTCCGTGACCGCGGCGCC
>PWLR01000140.1 GCA_003558435.1 Nitriliruptoraceae bacterium
CAGCTTCGGCGCCGAGGCCGACCGGCTCGACGACGCGTGGATCGTGCTGGAAGAGCGGCTCGGGGCGGACCCGGCCGGCGAGGCGGCCGAACGTGGCCGGCACCTGGGCCCCGCCGAGATCGTGGACGCGTCGCTGGTGATCCTCGAGGAGCTGCAGGCGCGCTGAACCCGTCGACGGCTCACTCGTCGAGCGCGACGATCTCGCCACCATGCAGCCACGACGCAGCCGTCCTGCAACCGCCGTGCTCCACGGTGGGTTCGGTACCGGCCCCACGAGCGACCCCACGACCGACACCGGGGCCCGTCCCCACCCCCGACCGTCGAACCACGAGGAGCACGTGATGAGCATCGATCTGACCACACTGGACCCGGACCGTGTCGAGGCCTTCCAGGGCCTCGTCGTCACCGAGGCCGCGGCCGCCGAGTCCGCGGCCTGCTGCTACCTCGGTGACGTGTTGGGCCTGTACGGCGCGATGGCCGGCGCCGGCAAGCTGAGCGCCGAGGAACTGGCGGCGCGGACGCACACCAACGAACGCTACGTCCGGGAGTGGCTCGCGAACCAGGCATCCGGCGGGTACGTGACCTGCGACCCTGAGGACGGCACGTTCGAGCTCCCCGACGAGCATGCCGCGGTGCTGGCCGATGCGGACAGCCCGGCCTACGCCACCGGCATCTTCCCCATCATCGCCGCCGTCTGGGCGAGCGCCGACCGGGCGGTCGAGGCGTTCCGTTCGGGTGAGGGCATCGGCTGGCACGAGCACGACCATCGGCTGTTCCACGGGGTCGAACGGATCTTCGCGCCGCTGTACCGCCACCAGCTCGTGCAGGACTGGATCCCGGCCCTCGCAGGCGTCGAGGAGCGACTGACCGCCGGCGGCCGCGTCGCCGACGTCGGCTGCGGACACGGTGCATCGACGATCGTGCTCGCGAAGGCCTTCCCGGACTCGCGGTTCACCGGCTTCGATCTGCACCCCGAGTCGATCGCGGCGGCGTCCAAGACGGCGGCCGAAGCCGGGGTCGGTGACCGGGTCGGCTTCGAGGTCGCCGCCGCCGAGGACCTGCCGGGCGGTGAGTACGACCTGGTGTGCTTCTTCGACTGCCTGCACGACATGGGCGACCCGGTCGCCGCAGCGGCCCGGGCCCGCGAGGCGCTGACCGACGACGGGACGCTGCTGGTCGTCGAGCCACAGGCCGGCGACGAGCTCACCGACAACCTCAACCCGATCAGCCGGCTGTTCTACGCCGGATCGGTGTTCCTGTGCACCCCGAACTCGCTCGCCCAGGACGGCGGCACCGCCCTGGGTGCGCAGGCGGGACCGACCCGGCTGCAAGGGGTGCTCGCCGACGCCGGCTTCACCCGGACCCGGGTCGCGATGTCCACGCCGTTCAACCTCGTCCTCGAAGCGCGCCCGTGACCCCCTCCTCCCCCGCCACCCCCCGGATGGGTGTCACGGCCCTACGGTGGGTCGGGACGCGAGGTCCGAGAGCGGTGATCGTCGATGATCCCATCCGCCGACCATCCGGCTGTTGCACGCCGGGTCGCCCCGTCGCTCGAGGAGTTGCTGGGCGACGGGGCCCGGCGAACCGTGCTGCGCCACACCGACGGCAAAACGGGCGCCCGGCTCGAGCGGGTCACGATCGACGGCCGGACCTTCGTGCTCAAGTACCTCCACCTGGCCGATGACTGGGCGATGCGCGCCACCGGCGACCTCGGCATCCGCCCGGTCACGCTGTGGCGCGACGGGTGGCTCGACCAGCTGCCCGCGAGCATCGACCACGCGGTCGTCGCGGCCGCCTGGGACGACCGCCCCGACGGCCGTGGCGCCGTGCTGCTGATGCACGACGTCGGCGAGCACCTGCTGCCCGAGGGCGAGGACGAGATCCCGCTCGACCAGCACCACGCCTTCCTCGAGCACATGGCACAGCTGCACGCCACGTTCTGGGCCACCGAGGCGACCGCGGAGTACCTGTTCCCGCTGTCGACCCGCCTGACCTTCTTCGGTCCCCGACTCGGGACCTCGGAGCGGGCCCACGGCGGCAGCGACCTCGTCCCGACGCAGCTGGTCCCGGAGGGTTGGGAACGCTTCGTCGAGCGGGCACCGGCAGCCGCGGCCGTCGTCACCGAACTGCTCGACGAACCCTCCCCGCTGGTCGCGGGCCTGACCGCCACGCCCCAGACGCTCGTCCACGGCGACTGGAAGGCCGGCAACCTCGGCAGCCACCCCGACGGCCGCACGATCCTGCTCGACTGGGCGGTGCCCGGCATCGCGCCGGGATGTCTCGACCTCGCCTGGTACGTGTGCCTGAACCGGGCCCGGCTCCCCGAGCCCAAACAGGCCACGTTCGCGGCCTACCGCGACGGGCTCGAACGTTGCGGGATCGACACCGCAGGCTGGTGGGACCGGCAGCTCGCGCTGTCGCTGCTGTCGCTCATGCTGCTGTTCGGCTGGGAGAAAGCGCTCGGCGACGCCGACGAACTCGCCTGGTGGGAGGAGCAGGTGCTGGCCGGGGCCCGGTGGCTCGAGCGATGACCACGACGCCCGACGAGCGGCTCGTGACCGAGATCCGCGCGGCGTACGCGGGCGCGGCCGACGCGTGGGCGGCGGGACCCTCGGAGCTGTCCCGCCGGCTGGCCGGCGCGCTGCTGGCCGCCGACGCCGACCGGCTGGTGGGACGCCTGGTCCTCGATCTCGGCAGCGGGACCGGCGTCGCCTCCGAGGCGCTGACGGCGATCGGGGCCCGACCGATCGGG
>PWLR01000144.1 GCA_003558435.1 Nitriliruptoraceae bacterium
ACGACGCTGACCCGATCTCCCAGGCACTGCCGGAACAGCACCCGGGCCCGGGAGGTGTGATGGCGGGAAGTAGCCACGACCACGCGATGCCACCCGTTGGCCTCGACCAGTGCCGCGACCGCCCGCGCCTCGCCCCGTGTGGTCTCCGGCTCGGGGTCGAGGCAGAGGACCTCCTGGCCGCAGTGCAGCCCCGCACGCTCACCGAAGTACTGCGCCGAGGAGGACAACACCAGGGTGGCGGCGTGCTCGCCAGCCAGCGCTTGCCCCAGGTCCGTTCGTTCCGCTCCGGCACCTCCGAGCACGATCACCGCGTCCGGCGCGGCGGGCGTGTCATCACGGGGCCAGGCCACCACGGGCGCTGCGATAGCCGCGATGGTGAGAGCCACGAGCATCGCCGTCGCGATGGCCCGGGACATGGCTCACCCCCGTCCGTGCGGTCTGGTCGCGGCAACCCGACCGTACCGGCCCTGACCCCTACACTCGTCCGGCACGTTCACGGGGACCACGACCAAGGTGCGGGTGTGGAGCGCGACAACGTCTTCTCGTTGCAGGACTACCTCGCGGTCCTACGCCGCCAACGGGGTCTCATCGCGCTCGTCGCCGTGTTCGCCGCCGTCGGCGGGGCCGCGTGGTTCCTGTTCCAGACCCCGATGTACGAGGCCCAGGCAGAGCTCGCGCTGGAGCGGGTCCGCGCCGCGCAGGACGTCAGCCTGAACGAGCTGCTCAACCCCTCCGGCAACGTACGCGACACCGATGTGGACGGTGCCACCTCGGCGTCGGTGGCGCAGTCAGCGGCGGAGCTGCTCGGGAGGGACGACCCGTCCGAGCTTCGCAGCAAGGTGCGCGCCGAGGCGGTGTCCGACAACCGCATCCTCCGGATCACCGCAACCGACCCGGATCCGGTCACGGCCGCCCAGATCGCCGACGCGTTCGCGACCTCCTTCATCGAGTTCCGCCGCCAGGAGGCGATCGACGCGGTGCTGCTCACCCAGGGCGAGCTGGATCAGCGTGCCAGCGAGATCCGATCCGAGATCAGCGCCGTTGACGCGCAGATCGCCGCGCTCGACATCCCCGATCCAGTGGTCGATGGTGAGGAGGAGCTGGGCGAGGGTGCTACCTCGCAGGAGGAGGGCACCGAGGCCGAAGGCGCCGCGGAGGCCCAGACCGCGGAGGATGACGGAGCTGCCGACGAGCCGGCGAGCGAGCCCACGCTGGAGGAACTCGACGAGCTCGAGACTCTCCAGATCCGGCGCAACGCCCTTCGCACCCAGCTGTCCCAGGTGATCGCCCGTTCCACCGAACTCGGTGAGTCGGCCGACGCGCTGACCGGCTTCGCGGCCGACTTCACATCAGCGAGCGTTCCGACCAGGCCGGTCGGCAACACCCTGCTCGAGGTGGTCGGCGTGGCCACCATCCTGGGATTGGCTCTGGGCATCGCGCTCGCCTTCGTGCGCGACCACTTCGACGACGTGATCCGCGACGAGGACGACTTCAAGCGGGCCAGCGAGGGACGGCCGGTCCTCGGGCGGATCCCGATCTGGAAGCCGCGTGACCACGACAGCGAACGAGTGGCCAGCGTGGTCGACCCGACCTCGTCGGCCGCCGAGGCCTACCGCGAACTGTCCGCCGGCGTGCGGTTCCTGCTGGTCGCCCAGGCCGACGAACCGGAGTACGACGCCGCCGAGCACCACGGCCTCACTCGCAGCAGGTCCGTCATGATCTGCTCGGCGAACATCGGGGAGGGCAAGACCGAGACGGCCGCGAACCTGGCGGTGGCCGCCGCCCGGGTGGGACTGCGTACCGTCCTGGTCGACGCCGACCTGCGCCGCCCGGCCGTGGGGAAGCGGTTCGGGCTGGGTCGTTCCACGGGCCTCTCGGATGCGCTGCTCAACGGCGAGCCGGCGGAGGCCCACATGGTCGACGTCGGGGTCGACGACCTGTTCGTGCTCCCGGCCGGCACCATCCCACCGAACCCGGCCGAACTGCTGGCCTCCCCCGCGATGCGCGCGATGCAGCAGGGGTTGCTGCGCAAGTACGACCTCGTCGTGATCGACACGCCAGCGGTGCTCGCGGTGCCCGACGCGCTGGAGATCGGTCCGTTCGTTGACCTTGCGGTGCTCGTCGGCCGGGTCGGGCAGACCGGCCGGCGGCGGCTCGGTGCCGCGATGGAGCGCCTCGGACAGGTCGGCGCGGCCGTGTCCGGGACCGTGCTGAACGGGCTCGACCGAGCCACCGACGGCTACTACTACGCCTACACCTACAAGGAGGACGTAGAGAACCAGAGCCGTCGCCAGACCCGCCGGGAACGCAAGGCCGCAGAGCGGGAGGGGAAGCGACGGCCGGAGACACCGACGGGCGAGACACGGCCGGCCTCCCGCAGAGAGCGCAAGGCCACCAAGCGCGAGGCGAAGGCGTCAGCGAAGCAGGCCAAGGTCGACGCCAAGCACGAGAAGCGAGCGAGTCGACGCGGTGGCGGTGCACGACGCGACTCCGACCAGCAGGTCGACCGAACCCTGCTGCAGGTGGGTGGTGCCGCGGCCGTGACGGTGATCGAAGCCGGGCGCGGTAGCGCTGCGGCTGCCGCTGCGCCGGCCGTCACCGGCGCAGCAGCAGCACCACATGAGACGGCGGTCGAGTCGCCCGCGATGTGGCGGCTGCAGACCGAGCCCGAGGCTGCCACGCCGGAGGCGGCTGCTGACGCCGTCGCCAGTGAGCCGGAACCGGAGCCAGAACCCGAGCCCGAGCCGCAG
>PWLR01000090.1 GCA_003558435.1 Nitriliruptoraceae bacterium
ACGTGACGGCGACGCCGCCGCAGAACTCGTACGGAAGCTCGGCGGGACCGCGAGCCGTCCCGGCCCCAAAGGCCTCGCACCCCTCACGAACCGGGAACGTGAGGTCCTCGAACTGTTGGGCGAGGGACGATCCAACCCACAGATCGCAGACCAGCTGTACATCAGCCGCCGCACGGTGGAACAGCACGTCGCCAACATCCTGGCCAAACTCGGCGTCGCCAACCGCACCGAAGCCGCCGCCCGAGCCCTCAACGACCGGACGACGAACCGCGGTCACCGATAACGGGCCGCTCCGGCCACCGGCACTCACGCCCATGTCGACGCTGTAGACGATCGAAGCTCCGTCGCCCAACGCGTCGCAATGTGGTCGGCCTCCCGCAGGACCTCGACGATCGCGGGGCACGGCTGTACGCCGCGACGACTGGGGCACCGACGCTCGACTTCGGCGTCTAGGCCCGGTTCGACGGCTTTCGTGGCGTCGGTATCGAGACCGGGCGACAGCGGCGGTCATCTCTGGTCGAGCGTTGGTTCGGGTGTGGCGGTCCACGACCGAACCCGCCGGCCGCCTCGGCACCCAGCAGCACGGCTCGCCGCTGTGTACCGAGGCGGGTTGAACCGCGACCGGATGCGACTCTCCGGTCCGCGACTGTTGCAGCGTCGCACGGCCGGCAACGAGGAGGTGTGGTCGGTGGGAGTTGAAGTCGTGGTCGGGCTCCTCGGCGCGGTCCCGTTCGTCAGCCTCCTGGCACTGTGGAAACGTCGCAGGCCGACACCTCCTACGGCGGCCGGACACATCGCCGTGGCGTGGGCCGCGTCGATCGCCGCGATGATCGCAGCGGCGGGGGCGGTCGGCTTGGAGGAACCGGCCTTCCTTGCTCTGTTGCTTCCCGTGATGATCGCCGGGCTGGTCGTCGGGTTGACCGCGAAGCAACGTCACCTCATCGTTCCGTCCGAGTCGGACAGCGACGCTTCGAGGTGACCGCGACCTCCCGCTTCGTGCCGAGCTCGACAGCTGTAGGAACCGTTTCCGATGGCTCGGTTCGACCTACAGGAAGGTCAAGGCCGTGAGCACGACGAAGAGCAGTATCACGACCCCGATCACGATGCCAAGGATCAGTGGCCATCGACGTCGATGTCCACCCCCGATTGCCCGCGGATCTTCCGGATCCTTCGTCACGCCTGCACCTTCAGTCGATGTCGCGACGCCCGGTCTCACCGAATCTACCGACGTGCCCGAACTCGTTCCGGACACGCCGACTCCCGACACAAGTTCGGGTCCAGGCACCTGTTCACGGGCTTCCGTTCCGTGTCGGTCGCTGCTCTCCCGGCAGGCATGAGCGGTCACTTGTGAGCAGATGACGGCCCGTGCCGGCAGCGGGCATACGGCTGGAAGCACCACCTGTGGACGTCCTCAAGTCGCACAGCGTTTCTGCAGGCGGCTCGGCGGAGCCCACCGACGTCAGCGCTGCAACGGCGCGGCCAACGCAAGGAGTCAACGATTCGGCAGCGGTTGTCGCGCGACCGACCACCCCCTCCCGTAGGGCAAGATCTCACACGCCGAGCGGGCCGATCCGAACCGTCAGAGAACGCCCCGGAATCATCTGGACACTCACCGCCCGTGGAGCCATGATGCAGATCCTCTCGGAAGGGGGCTGCATGGGCCTCGAGGATGACCCTTTCACCTGGACGACGAGAGATGGACGGGTGTTGGACTTCCGCGGCGGTCGCCAGGTCGCGGTCGTGGCAGGACCCCAGGCTGAGCGGTTGCGTCGAGACTCGAGAGATCGTCGGCCGAGGCTCAACACGCGTTCGCACGTGCTACCGGGAACTATCGCCGCGGCAACGAATGCCCGGCAGCCTCCCCGTTGAACAGCGGGTTCGCAGCGCGGAAGAGGACGCCGGTGAGGCGCCCTCGCAGAGGCTGACTCCCTCACGATCGACCGGGCGGGAACGCCCGCTGGTGCGCATCTATCAAAGCCCGCTACCGAACGTGCCGTCGAGTGAGTTCTGCTCTACCGGCAGCCTGAGAGCGGCCTCGCCGGTCGGGTCGCGCAGGGTCAACGATCTCGAGGTCGGTGGCGATCAGTGGGTCACCCTCCGCCTGTCCGTCCTCGGCCGCGAGCAACTCCATCTCGTAGGTGCCGGTGTCGACGCCGACCTCGGGCAGGGTCAGGTCGGCCTCGATCGCACCGCTCGAGGCCGTGGAAGGACTCGAGCACGAAGCGGACCGTTCGTACTTCGTGATGCCGCAGGGCGGGGTCACCGACCAACTCGAGGCGGCGTTGGTGGCCCGTCTGGCAGACGACCCCGAGGCGTTCAGCTCGCTCTGAGCAGGCACCAGGCGTTGTCGAACGTCCGCGTGTGCAGGTCGCTCTCGCGCATCCATACCTCGAGGTGGACGTCGTCGTCGAACCAGCCCGGCAGCACGGCTCCCGGAACCAGTTCGGCGACCAGCCGGTGACGGTCGTCCAACCGGCACGGCAACACCCGGTGCAGATGGTCCGCGACCGGCCGGTAGCCCCGAGAGCTGTAGCCGTACAGGTGGGTGGCTGCCGGGGGCCGCTGCAGGGTGCGCTGATGCACCTGCCAGTCCCACGCACGGGCCAGCGCGACGTTGACCGCGTCTGCCACGTCACGGCCGGGCAGATCAGCGGGCAGGTCGCAGCTCGCCGGCACCATGAAGCCTCCCCAACCATCCACGAGATGGCCGTGGGGCGGCTGCGCTCCGGCGGGCGGCTCGGCCAGCG
>PWLR01000033.1 GCA_003558435.1 Nitriliruptoraceae bacterium
ACCGGCATGCCCATCCACATCACCGACAACCCGCTGTCGTCGGTCGCGATCGGGTCGGGCAAGTGCCTCGAGGAGTTCGAGGCGCTCAAGAAGGTACTGATCTCCTCGTCGCGTCACTGAACCCCGGACCCGCTTCCCCGGGCTCGGCGGGTAGGGGCGCGGTAGCGGTCCCGCGGAGGGGATGAGCCGTGCAGCAGCAGCGACGTGCACGCACGCTGTTCGGCGTGTTGCTGTTCGTCGCGCTGGTACTCGTGACCATCGACTTCCGAGGCGGTGACGACGGGCCCGCCGACCGCCTCCGTAGCGGGGTGACGGTGATCATGCGCCCGATCCAGGACGGTGTCGCGACCCTGGTGCGCCCGTTCGGCGACCTCGGCGGTGGGTTGCGCGACGTGGTCTCGACCCGGGCGGAGAACCAGCGTCTGCGCGAGCAGATCACGAGCCTCGAAGCGCGGCGTTCCTCGTCCGTCGACCTCGAGCGCGAGAACCGCCAGTTGCGGGATCTGCTCGCCATGCAGGGCCGCACCGAACTCGAGACGGTCACCGCGCGCACCGTCGCGCTCGCGCCCTCGAGTTTCGAGTGGACGATCACGATCGACGTCGGTGCCGATGACGGCATCACGCGGGACATGCCGGTGATCGACGGTGACGGCCTCGTGGGCCGCGTGATCCAGGTCACCCCGGGCGCCTCACGGGTGCTGCTGTCGATCGATCCGAACTTCTCGGCCGCGAGTCGGACCGCCCGGACCGGCGAGATCGGACCCATCGACGGGCGTGGCGGCGACCCCATGGTGATGCGCCCCCTCGACCCGGATGCGGACATCGAGGTGGGTGACGAGCTCGTGACCTCCAGCTACCAGGGCGGGGTGTTCCCCGCGGGCATCCCGATCGGCACCGTCGCGGAGGTGGCGGAGACGGGTTCGCGCCTGACGCGAGAGGTCCAGGTCAGCCCGTTCGTCGACTTCACGCGACTCGATCACGTGCTGGTGGTCCTGACCGGTGGCGTCGCCGAACTGCCGCCGTTCGAGGGCACGGAGGACATCGAGTTCACCCGACCGGACGTGCCGGTCGCCAACGAGCCAGACGAGCCCGACGAGGACGACGAGGACGACGCCGGACTGACGGATGGTGACGATGACGAACCGGACGGGGCCGGCGAAGCCACCGAGGACGACGAGCGTGAGAGGTGAGCGTCGCCCGGCCTCTGGTGACCCTGTTGAGCGTGCTGACCGCCGCCGTGCTGCAGACGGCGCTGTTCCCCGCGCTGACCCTGTTCGGCTTCCGGCCCGACCTGCTGCTGCTGGTGGTGCTGGCGATCGCCCTGCGCGAGGGGCCCACCTCGGGTGCCGTGTGGGGCGCACTGGCCGGGCTGTTGACCGACCTGCTCGTCACCCAGGCCCCGTTGGGTCTCGGGGTGTTGGTGTTCACGGGGGTCGGTTACGGGGTCGGACAGGCACGCCCCTACCTCGCGCCCGGATCGGTCTCCGCGCCGCTGCTGCTCGCGTTCGTCTCCGGCGCGATCGGCACCGCGGGCTACGGCGCGCTGGCCTCGCTGCTGGGCGAGGACCGGGTCACCTCGACGTTGCTGTTGCAGGCGTCACTGGCGGTGGCGCTCTACAACACGCTGCTGGCGCCGATCGTGTTCGGTGTGGTCCGTCGGCTGTTCGAGCGCTTCCCGAGGCCGTCCGCTCGGGTCGATTGACCTAGCCGATCACGGAGAAGAGCGGTCGACCAACCACCGACCGCTGGTAGCCTGGCCACTGTCCGGGGGACCGAGCGGTTGCGGTCGTGCTCACTCCCAGATGCGACGCTGCGAGAGCTCCGCGCGCACCTCGCCGACCCGGCCGATCAACGCGAGTACGAGGGCGTATGGCCTCACCTTCCCCAGATGCCTCCGCCGTCCTGCGACTGACGTTGTTGTCGGTCCTGGTGATCGCGTTGTTCCTCGCGCTGTTCGCCCGCCTGTGGTTCCTGCAGGTCCTGGCCGGTGACCGCTACGTGGAGCTGGCCGACAACAACTCGTTGCGCTCGGTTCCCAGTGAGGCGCCGCGGGGCAGCATCCTCGGCAGCGACGGCGAGGAGCTGGTGCGCAACCGTCCCGCGCTGACCATCAGCGCCGACCGGCAGACGCTGCTCGATAGCGAGGGCGAACCGCGGGATGACGAAGCAGCCCGGGTGATCGACCGACTGGGCGAGCTGCTGGAGCTGACCCACGACGAGGTGATCGCTCGGCTGGGCAGTCAGCGACGCAGTGCCCTGGCGCCCGTGACGCTCGCGATCGATGTCGCGCCGGAGATCGCGTTCGCCGTGCGCGAACAGCAGGAGCTGTTCCCCGGGGTGGTCACCGAGACCCTGCCGGTCCGCGAGTACCCGGAGGGCGTGCTGGCATCGCACCTGGTCGGCTACCTCGGTGAGATCAGCCAGGACGAGCTCCTCGATCCGGCCTTCACCGACTACCGGGGTGGGGACCTCGTCGGCCGAGCCGGGCTGGAACAGGTCTACGAGGCGGATCTGCGCGGCGTGACGGGCGAGCGGCTGTTGCTCGTCAACGCCCGCGGCAACGTGCTCGACATCCAGCGGGAGCGCGACGCCATCCAGGGCGACGACCTCGTCACCACCATCGACATGGACCTACAGCGTGCGGTCGAGCAGCTGCTCGCGGACGGGATCATCGCCAGCCGCGACCTGCTGCGCGACGACGGCCAGAACATGCCCTCGGTGGCCGGGTCCGCGGTCGTGCTGGATGCGAAGACCGGTGGGGTGCTGGCGATGGCCTCCTATCCCTCCTTCGACCCGCGCGAGTTCGTCGGCGGCGTCAGCGGCGACTACTGGCGGTTCGTCAACGACCGGCAGGAGGAGCAGCTGCCGTTGATCAACCGGGCGATCAGCGAGGTCTACCCACCGGGATCGGTGTTCAAGACCGCCTCTGGTGCGGCCATGCTGGAGGCGGGGCTCGTCGGTCCCCGCAGCCAGGTGAACTGCGGACCGTCGTTCGAGTTGGGGGGCATCAGCTTCCGGAACTGGAACCGGGGGGTCAACGAAGGCCCCATGGATCTCTCCGACGCGCTGATGCGGTCCTGTGACACCTACTTCTACGATCTCGCCTACCAGCAGTTCCAGCGGGAGCAGAACCAGGACGAGCCCGACGAGGTGTTGATCCGCGTCGCCGAGCGGTTCGGTTTCGGGGTGTCGCTCGGGATCGACCTGCCCGGCGAGCAGCCCGGTCGGGTACCGGGCCGGCAGTGGCGGCGGGACTACCATCTCGATATGCGTGAGGGGCTGTGCTCGGCCGCCGAGGCCGCCGAAGCGGGATCCGACCAACAGCTGCTGCTCGACGATCTGTGCCAGTTCGGCGGTGCCTGGCGAGGCGGTGACGCCGTGAACAGCTCGATCGGGCAGGGCGACGTGTTGGCCACACCGCTGCAGGTGGCCGCCTCCTACCAGGCGATCGCCAACGAGGGGGTCCTGATGCGTCCCTACCTCGGGGCCCGCATCGTGGCGCAGGACGGCACCGTGGTGCGCGAGATCCAACCCGAGGCCATCGGTGACCTCCAACTCGACGACGACGAGCTGGGGGTGATCAAAGAAGGCCTCGAACGTGTCGTCATGGATGCGCGCGGCACCGGCAGGACCGCGTTCTCCGGGTTCCCGATCGATCGGTACCCGGTCGCCGGCAAGACCGGTACGGCGGAGATCGGCGGCCGGATCCCGTACGCCTGGTTCGCGGGCTACGCCCCGGTGGACGACCCGGAGATCGTGATCGCCGTCAACGTCGAGCAGGGTGGTGGCGGTTCGCAGACGGCGGCCCCGATCGTGCGCAACATCTTCGAGCACTACTTCGGCCTCGTCGACGTCGAGGACGCCGAGTTCGAGGCCGGCGCAGAGATCCTGGACTGAGCGCGAGCGCGACGAGAGGAGGGGGAACGGATGGAGATCGGCTACAGCGAGGACCGTCGACAGCGCATGATGCGCGACCAGGTCCAGTCGCGATGGATGGCGGCGTACGCGCCGGTCCGCCACCTCGACCCCGTGCTCGTGCTCACCGCGCTCGCGTTGACCGCCATCGGGCTGGTCGCGATCTACAGCGCGAAGCTGGTGGCGCTGACCTCGCAGGGACGCTCCCCGAGCGAGTACGTGTCGAACCAGCTGATCGCTCTGGTGCTCGGCATCCTCGTGATGGTGATCCTGGCGGTCCTCGACTACCGGTACCTCCGGGTGTTCGCCCCGGCGCTCTACGGGCTGTCGCTGATCCTGCTGGTGCTCACCATCACCCCACTCGGTACCGAGATCAACGGTTCCCAGCGATGGATCGTGGTCGGCGGGTTCCAGCTGCAACCCTCGGAGCTGGCGAAGCTGGCGGTGCTGGTCACGCTGGCATCGTTCCTGCACAACGCCAAGGGCGAGCCCCACGGTGGCTACGTCGCGGCAGCACTCGCGCTCGTGCTGGCGCCGATCGGGCTGGTGTTCGTCCAACCCGACCTCGGTACCTCGATCGTGTTCATGTGGCTCACCGCCGTGCTCTTCCTGATCAGCGGGGTCAAGGTCCGCTACCTGTTCGGGTTGACGGCCGCCGGGGTCGGGGCCGTGGTCTTCGCACTCCAGACCGAGTTGATCCAGGCCTACCAGGTCAGCCGTCTCACGGCCTTCCTGAACGCGGGTGACGCCTCCGCCGCCCAGTCGGCCGCCTTCCAGACCCGTCAGTCGCTGATCGCGGTGGGCTCCGGCCAGTTCGCGGGCAAGGGCTTGTTCCAGGGCACCCAGACCTCGCTGTCCTACGTGCCCGAGAACCACACCGACTTCATATTCACCGTCATCGGCGAGGAGTTCGGCTTCCTCGGCGCCAGCGTCGTACTGGGCCTGTACCTGGTGCTGGTCTGGCGGGGCCTGCGGATCGCCATCCTGGCCAAGGACGACTTCGGTACGTACGTCGCCGGGGGTATCGTCGCCATCCTGACCCTGCAGGTGTTCATCAACATCGGCATGACCGTGGGCATCATGCCGGTGACCGGTCTGCCGCTCCCGTTCGTGAGCTACGGAGGAACCTCGTTGATCGTGTGGTTCGGGATGGTCGGCATGCTGTTGAACATCCATATGCGGCGGTTCTAGATCGGCGTCGACGACGCGCGGCCGCCGGTGGTCGGATCGACCGGTCACCGGCTCCCCGGCAGCGCCATCGCCGGGGGGTTCCTCGGGTTCTTCGTCTCCGGGGCGGTCATCTCGCTCTACGGACCGAGCGCCCCGGCGTTCCGGCGGATCTTCGAGGTCACGGAGCTGACCTCGGGACTCCCGGCCTCGGTCCACCCGCTGCTGGCCTTCGCCGGGGTCCTGTCGTGGGTGTGGGTGGTCGGCCGGGTGGGCCCCGGTCCGTCGTTGAGCGCCGGGATGGTGGTGCTCTCGTGCGGGGCGATCGGGGTCGCGCTCGCACCCTCGATGCCGGCCGTGCTGGGTGCCGTGATCCTGATCGGTGCCGGGTTCGGGGTGCTCGCGAACGGGATGAACACCGTCTTCCCCAGGGACTCCCATCCGCGAACCGCCGTGCGGGTCGGATGGATGCACGGAGCCTTCGGCGCCGGCGCGGTCCTGCTGCCGTTGGTGTTCTCGCTGTTGGGCCACCGGACGGCGTTCCTGCTGGTCGGGGTGTTGGGCTTCGCGGCGGTGCCGCTGCTGCGCACCACGTCCGGTCCCACGGCGACCACCCTGGTCGCCGCCCCGCCCCGGACCTCGCGCCGCACCCTGATCTGGTTCGGGTTGCTGTTCGCGACCTACGTCGGCATGGAGGCGGCGACCCACACCTGGATGGCCACCTACATCGAGTTCCGTGGTGCCACCGAGCGCGCCGCCGCGCAGTGGACGTCCGGCTACTGGTTGCTGTTCACGATCGGCAGGTTCGTCTTCGCACCGTTGTTGGGTCGTGTGGCACCGGGACGCCTGGTGCGGATGGTGCTGCCCGTGGTGGTGGCGTTGCTGCTGCTCGCGACGATCCCGGCGGCCGCGCCGTACGCCATGGCCGCCGCCGGGTTGGCCATGGCGCCGATCTTCCCCGCGGGGATGGTCTGGCTGGCGCGGGCCCTGCCAGGGGCCGGAGGCGCGACCACCGTCGCGGTGCTGGCCGCGATGGCCGGGGCGAGCGTGTCGCCGTTCCTGGTGGGTTCGCTCGCGACCGCGGCGGGCACGGCGAGCATCCCGGCGGGGTTGGTGCTGCTCGCGACCGGCTGCGGCGCCGTGGCCCACCAGGTGCGCAACCACGTCGGTGACGGCCAGGGCCCGGTCGCGCCCACCCCGCCGGCTCGGGACCTCTAGTACCGTCTGCTCACGGCCCCCACGGAGGTAGCTCGTGCTCGGTACCGCCCGCACCGTCATCGCCCCGGCCCGGCTGGACGGCGCCGAACGCGCCGAGGTGCGCCGTCCCGGTGCGGCCGCCACCGCGCCGCCGTCCTACTGGGACGCCCTGGAGCCCCTGCTGCCCCGGGTCAAGAAGCCCGCGCAGTACGTCGGCGGCGAACACAACCAGGTCGTCACCGGATGGGGATCCGCCGAGACCCGGTGGTTGTTGTGCTACCCGGACACCTACGAGGTGGGACAGCCCAACCAGGGCATCCAGATCCTCTACGAGATCCTCAACGAGCGCCCCACCGCACTGGCCGAGCGGGCGTACGCGCCGTGGACCGACCTCGAAGCGCTCCAACGCGAGCACGGGATCCCGACCTTCTCGCTCGAGTCGCACCGGCCACTGTGGGCGTTCGACGTGTTCGGCGTGACCCTCCCACACGAGCTCGGGCACACCAACCTGCTCAACCTGCTCGACCTCGGCGGCATCTCGCACCGCTCCGACCGGCGCACCATCGACGATCCGATCGTGGTCGTCGGCGGGCACGCGGCCTACAACCCCGAGCCGCTCGCGCCCTTCATCGACGTCGCGGTCATGGGTGACGGCGAACAGGTCGCCATCGACATCGACGACTGCGTGCGCGCGTTCAAACGCGACCGGGAGGCCGGCGCGCCGTGGGGGAGCGGTACGCAACTCACCCGCCACGACCTGCTCGTCCGACTGGCGGCGGTCGAGGGCTGTTACGTCCCGGCGTTCTACGAGGCCCGCTACCACGAGGACGGTCGACTCAGGCAGGTCGTGCCGATCCAGAAGGGGGCGCCGTCGTTGGTGCCCAAGCGCACGATCCAGGACCTCGAGGAGTGGCAGTACCCGCGCAAGCAGCTGGTGCCCATGACCGAGACCGTGCACGAGCGCTTCAGTGTGGAGATCTTCCGTGGCTGCACCCGTGGCTGCCGCTTCTGCCAGGCCGGGATGATCACCCGTCCGGTCCGCGAACGTCGCCCGGAGACCATCCAGAAGCTGGTCGAGGAGGGCGTGAAGGACACCGGCTTCAACGAGGTCGGGCTGCTCAGCCTCTCCTCGGCCGACCATTCCGCCATCGCCCCGATCGCTCGTGACCTCGCCGACACCTACGAGGGGACCGTCACCTCGCTGTCGTTGCCCTCGACCCGGGTGGATGCGTTCAACGTCACCCTGTCCAACGAGCTGGCGCGCAACGGCCGGCGGACCGGTCTGACCTTCGCCCCGGAAGCCGGGAGCGACCGCATGCGGGCGGTGATCAACAAGATGGTCCGCGAGGAGGACCTGCTCCAGACGGCCGAGATCGCCTTCTCGGAAGGGTGGCGGCACATCAAGCTCTACTTCATGGTCGGACTCCCGACCGAGCGGGACGAAGACGTCCTGGCCATCGCGGAGCTGGGCATCAAGACCTACGAACTCGCGCGCAAGCACGGCAAGGCCAACAAGGTCACGATCTCGGTCGGCGGGTTCGTGCCCAAGCCCCACACACCGTTCCAATGGGCACCGCAGGATTCACCGGAGGAGATCAAGCGCAAGCTGACGATGATCCGCCAGACGATCAAGCACCACAGCGGGTTGAAGTTGCGCACCAACGACCCCGAGGAAGGCGTCATCGAGGGTCTGCTCGCACGCGGTGACCGGCGCGTGGCGCCGGCGGTCGAACGCGCGTGGCAGTTGGGTGCCCGCTTCGACGGGTGGCACGAGATGCCGACGCTGCCGACCTGGCGCCAGGCGATGGACGAGACCGACGTCGACCTCGCCTGGTTCTCCTACCGCGAACGCGACGAGAAGGAGGCGCTGCCCTGGGACCACCTCGACTCGGGACTCGAGAAGAGTTGGCTGTGGGAGGACTGGGAGGATGCCCGGTCGGACAAGCAGTTGGACGACTGCCGGTGGTCCGCCTGCTACGACTGCGGGGTGTGCCCCGGCCTGTCGATCGAGCACGACACGGGCTACTCCGGCGGTTTCCAGCTGCCGGTGCTGCCATCGAACCTCGGCGGTTCGCAGGCCCTGCCGACGACCCCTGAGCGCTACGCCGCGGGGGACTGAGTCGGTGTTGGGCCGGGACCGTGGCGATGGGCGCTACGGTCACCAGGTACACGACCGGCGACGAGCAGGAGCGAGCGGTGTCGCAACGCTTCCGCATCCGATGGACCAAGGAAGGTCGCACGCGCTTCGTCTCGGCGCGCGACCTGACCTCGGTCTGGGAGCGGGCGCTGCGACGCGCCGACCTGCCGATCGCCTACTCCGAAGGGTTCACACCACATGCCAAGGTGTCGTTCCCGGATGCGCTTCCGGTCGGCGTCTCATCGACCGGTGAGTACGCCGAGCTGACCTTCGCCGCACCGATCCTCCCCGTGAGGGACCTCGGTGCGCTGTCCACCTCGCTGCCTGCGGGGATGGACATCACGACCTATCTCGAGGTGCCGGACGGTGCGCCGAAGCTGGCGCGCATGCTCCGAGCGACGCTGTGGGAGCTGGTCTGGCCCGCGTCCGACGCGGCCGAACTGACCGAGCTGCTACGGCGGCGCTGCGAGGAACTGCGACGAGCCGACCAGGCGGAGGTGATCCGGCACCGCCCCGATGGCGACCGGACCATCGACGTGCGGCCCGCCGTGCTCGAACTCGCCACCTTCACCCGCACGACCGCACCCGCCCAGACGCGTGCCGAGCCGACCGGCTCGGACGCCCATACCGTTCTCCGAGCGGTGCTCCGCAACGACGGCCCCACCGTGAGACCGACCGACCTCCACGCCGCGCTGTCGCGCGAGGACGTCGCTCCGCCGATCGCCACCGTGCGTATCGCGCAGGGCGAAGCTGTCCCCGACGGTTTGCGAGAAGCCCTCAGTGGCGAGGTCGAACGACTGGTCCCCGACGTCGACGCGGAGGCCGCCTGACGCAAGCGAGCCTTCCCTTGAGCGAGACCGATACCTCCCGAACCGAGCCGACGAACGAGGAGACCGACCACACCCCCCCAGAGAACTCCCCAGAGAACTCCCCAGAGAACGCCCCAGAGACCGCCACAGACGCCAGCGACGCCCGTTCGAGCCGCGGCCGTCGTGGACGTCGAGGTGGTCGCGGTCGCGGCGGTGAGCCCGACCGCGGCGCAGCCGAGGTCGCCGCCGAAGGCCCGGGAGCGGGTTCGCCCGGCACCTCGACGGAGGATCCCGGCGACGCCTCCGGTGATGCATCCGGTGACGCCGACGACGGCGGGGCACGGCGACGGCGTCGACGAGGTCGCCGTGGACGTGGACGCGGGAAGGGATCGGGCGGTGACGCCTCCGGCGGCGAGGCGAGCACGAGGGATCGGTCGACGGAGACCGCTCCGGTCGATGATCAGCCCGGTGGACCTGACGAGCAGGCCGAGCGCGGGGCCTCGAAGTCCGGGGCCTCGGAGTCCGGGGGCTCCAAGGCCGGAGCTTCGGGCGGCGGCGCGGGCGGAAGGTCCCGCGCGAGCAGTGGCAGGAGTGGCGGCGCGAAGGGCGATGGTTCGAAGGGCGATGGTTCCAAGGGCGACGGGTCGAAGGGCGACGGTTCGAAGGGCGACGCCGGGGCGCCCCCGGAGGCCGACGGTGGTGGGGTCGAGGCGGAGATCGCTCGCGGTGGCACCCGGATGGCGGCGAAGCGGGGCAGCCGCCGGGGCAACAGCGGCGGTGGCGGCGGTGGCAACCGGCGTAACCAGCAACGTCCGGGCGGTGTGCCGGAGGAGGTTCGCCGGGCCATCCTCGAGGGTCCTCCCCGCACCATGCTCGTGACGGCTCGGGAGGACCGCACCCAGATCGCGGTGATGGAGGACCGTTCCGTCGTCGAGCACTACGTCACGCGCAAGGACGAGGTCACGTTCGTCGGCAACATCTACATGGCCCGGGTCCAGAACGTGCTGCCCGGCATGGAGGCGGCCTTCCTCGACATCGGCAAGGGCCGTAACGGCGTGCTGTACGCGGGGGAGGTCCTGTTCGACGAACTCGACCTGGAGGAGGGCGCCGACCAGCGCATCGAGAACGTGCTCAAGCCCGGACAGAAGGTGCTCGTCCAGGTCACCAAGGACCCGATGGGCACCAAGGGTCCCCGGCTCACGATGCACCTGTCGCTCGCGGGTCGTTACGTGGTCCTCGCGCCCGATTCGGACCTGTTCGGCATCTCGCGCAAGCTGACCGACAAGGAGCGTGACCGCCTCCGACGCATCGTCAAGCAGGTCAAGCCCGAGCACCACGGCGTCATCGTGCGCACCGCCGCGGAAGGCGCCACCGAGGAGCAGATCACCGCCGACATGGAGCGGCTGCTCGCCAAGTGGGCGAAGGTCGAGAAGGCGGCCGAGGGCGCCAAGGCGCTCACGGCGGTCTACGAGGAGCCCTCGCTGGTCGTGAAGGTGATCCGCGACAACTTCGGACCGGAGTTCGAACGCTGCATCGTCGACGAGGAGGAGCTGTACCACCAGGTCCGTGGGTACCTCGAGGAGGTCGCCGAGGAACTGCTGCCCAAGGTGGAGCTGTACGGCGCACCCACCCGCGATGCGCGCGCACGCGCCGCCGGCGCGCCTGCCGCCGAGGGCGCGGATGCGATCACCCACGAACTGGCCACCGGCGCCGTGCCGACCGGCGAGGGCAC
>PWLR01000146.1 GCA_003558435.1 Nitriliruptoraceae bacterium
GCGGCGGCGAGAGCCCCGATCGAACGGTGAGCGGCAGCGAAGCCGGCGACCGAACCGCGAGCGCCGAGGTCGCGACGGCGTCACCTCGGGTGCTGATCACCGGAGGCGGCCAGCCCGACGCAGCGGAGCTCGCCGCCCTGATCGTGGCGCTCACCCCGGGCCGGTCGGGCCCGCCCGGGACCGGCCCGCCGGCCTGGCGTCGCGCGGCGATGCTCGAGGGCGTCGGGGGCGCCGCCATCCTGTCGTCCGCCGACCTCGAGGTCGCGGCCGCGCGGCAGCGTTGACCGGGGCGGGACACCCGGCGCGGGCGCGCTCGGCGCAGACCCCGTCCGTTCAGCCCCGGACGGCCGACCGCCGGCCCCCCTCGATCAGGCCCGGTCGATCAGCCCTGGTCGATCAGCCCTGGGGGTCCGCTGCATCGCGGTCGACGTCGGTCTCGCCCGCCTCGATGGCTGCCTGTGCCTCTTCCTCGGTGGCGTAGACCGTCATGGTGGTCTCCATCCCTGCGGCGCGGTGGCCGGGGACGTTGCAGATGACCGTCCACTCGCCAGGGAACAGCGCCGCGACACCCACGCCGGTCTCGTTGCCGTCGGCGCCGACGACCGCGTCACCGTCGCTGCCGCCCATGAACGTCGAGCCCTCGGCCGCTCCCAGGAACTCGATGTTGTGGTAGGCGGGCCCGACGTTGATGGCGGTCACCTCGATGTCGCCGGTCACCGCGACCCCGTCGGTGATGTTGAACCAGAAGTTGTCCATCTCGAACTCGACCTCGCCGCCGGGGCCGACGGGGCGGATCTCGTCACAGCCCTCCGTTCCCGGCGGGCACTCGAGCGCCTGAGCGTCGACGGCGCCTTCGGGGATCGTCGCGCAACCGGTGAGCATGACGAGCGCGGTCGCGAACAGACCGAGGGTGGAACGACGCACGGAGGGCCTCCTGGCACGGTCGAGCGGGGGTCGCCTGGCACGGTTGAGGGTACCCATGCCACCGGGGTGGCAGGTAACCGGTCGGGCAACCGACGACCCGCCCGGCGGGAGCTCGGGCGGGTCGCTGGCCGGGTCGCTGACGAACCGGTGGAGGTACTAGCTGACGGTGAGTTCGCCGACCATCCGCGACTCGTGGCCGGGGATCGTGCAGATGTAGGTGTAGGTCCCGGCATCCAGCTCGACGGAGCCGGTCACGGTCTCACCGGGAGCGCACTCGGCGACCACTTCGTCGGTCTCCTCGATGACCAGGTTGTGCTCGACGCCGTCCTCGAAGGTGAGCTCGAAGTCGATGGTGCCGGCGGACGCCGACAGCGTCTCGACGTCCCACAGCAGTTCGTCGGTGCCGGTGACCGCCAGGACGTCGCCGTCCGCGGTGCTGTCGGCGGCGTCACCGTCGCCTCCGCCACAGGCGGTCAGGATGATGGCGGCTGCGGTGGCGACCGCCAGCGAGCGTGCACGGGTGCGGATCATGGTCATGCCCTTCTCAGGATGGTTGGTCACCTGCGGGAGCCGGGTGACATCTGCCCCACGACGCTCGACGACTTCGTGCTCGTGAACGTCTTCACAAGGGTTCGGAAGCGTACCGCCCGTGTCCGGGTCGAAGGTCACGGTGGGAGGTCACCATCCGTTGCTGCGGTGGGAGGTCGGAACCCGATCGCCGTCTACGGACGGAGCCTCACTAGGCTCGCCCCCGGCTGGCCGACCCCGCGCACAGCCAACCCCGGCCCTCGGAGCGAAACCATGTTCGATGCCGTGCTGATCGCCAACCGTGGTGAGATCGCGATCCGGATCATCCGGGCGTGCCGTGAGTTGGGTGTTCGCAGCGTGGCGGTCTACAGCGAGATCGACCGTGACGCGTTGCATGTCCGCTCCGCCGACGAGGCCCACCTGCTCGGCCCGACGCCGCCCGCCGCGTCGTATCTCAACGTCGAACGCATCCTGACCGTCGCCCGCGAAGCCGGCGTGGACGCGGTCCACCCCGGCTACGGGTTCCTGTCGGAGAACGCGGACTTCGCCCAGGCGGTCGCCGACGCGGGTATCACCTTCGTCGGCCCGCCGCCGGAGGCCATCGCCCAGATGGGGGACAAGCTCTCCGCCCGGGCCGTCGCGCTCGCCGCGGGCGTGCCGATCGTGCCGGGCACCCTCGAGCCGACCGACGATCCCGAGGTGGCGCTCGCGTTCGGCGAGGAATACGGCTACCCGGTCGCGGTCAAGGCCATGTTCGGCGGCGGGGGCCGCGGCATGAAGGTCGTGGGCGGCGCCTCCGAGATGCGCGAAGCGCTCGAGGCCGCTCGACGTGAGTCCCAGGCCGCCTTCGGTCGCGCCGAGTGCTACCTCGAGCGCTACCTCGAACGGCCCCGCCACGTCGAGATCCAGGTGTTGGCCGACCTCGACGGCACCACCATCCACCTCGGTGAGCGCGACTGCTCCCTGCAGCGTCGCCACCAGAAGCTCGTCGAGGAGGCGCCGGCCCCGGGCCTGCCCGCCCACGTCCGCGAACAGATGGGCACGGCCGCCATCGGGGTCGCACGCGAGATGGGCTACACCAACGCGGGGACGTGCGAGTTCCTGCTGGACCCGACCGAGGACCCGGACAACCCGTCGTTCTACTTCCTCGAGATGAACACCCGCCTGCAGGTCGAACACCCGGTCACCGAACTGGTGACCGGCGTCGACCTCGCGCAGGCCCAGTTGCGCATCGCCGCCGGTGACGGGATGGGCATCGCGCAGTCCGACGTGGTCCTGCGTGGCCATGCCATCGAGGTGCGCATCAACGCCGAGGAGCCGGCTGCCGGGTTCATGCCCACCCCTGGTCCGATCGACCGGCTGGTCGCGCCGCTCGGGCCATGGGTCCGGCTCGACACCGGATCCGAGTCGGGCAGCGAGGTGCCCCGCGACTACGACTCGATGATCGGCAAGCTGATCGTGTGGCCCGACACCCGCGATGGTGCCCGTGCCCGGATGTCGCGGGCACTCGATGAACTGGTCATCGATGGCATCCCGACCACGGTGCCCTTCCACCGGCTGGCCATGACCCACCCGCAGTTCGCGGCCGGTGAGCACTCCACCAGCTCGGTCGAACGCGAGTGGGACCTGACCGGGCTGGAACCCCAGACCCCCGCCGGCCCCGGTGCGGACCCGGCGGAGCCCTCCCGGCAGGTGGTCGTCGAGGTGGGCGGTCGCCGCATGGAGGTGAGCGTCTTCGGGGAGGTGGGCGGCGGTGGCGCCGCGAGCTCGTCGACCACCCCGCGCCGGACCCGTTCGGCTGCCGGCGCCGGCCGGGCGGCCGCCTCCTCGGAGGACCTCGTCGCCCCCATGCAGGGCACCGTGGTGAAGTACGCCATCGAGGTGGGCGACACCGTCGCCGCCGGCGAGACCGTCGTGGTCCTCGAGGCGATGAAGATGGAGAACACCATCACCGCCCACCGCGACGGCGTGGTCACCTCGGTCGCCTTCGCCGCCGGGGACGTCGTCGAATCCGGTGTCTCGCTCGCCCGCATCGAGGACGCACCGGCCTGACCCGGCTCGTGGCCCGGCTCGCGACCCGGCTCGTGGCGCCACCGCGCCGCTAGCCTGGCCCCGCCAGGTTCAGGCGGCTTCGTCGCGCATCTTGTGCATGAGCGCGACGTCCGGCAGCGTGCGCAACGAACGCTTCAACTCGGCGAAGCCCGGCCACGTCGCGACCTTGACGATGGCGTCGTACAGCTCGACCGCATCCTCGTCGGAGGGCAGGTCGGAGATGACCGGCCCGAAGAACGCGGGCCCGTCCGGCGGCGAGAACGACAGGATCGGCGTACCGACGTCGTCACCGGCCCGCCGCAAGGCCTCGTCGGTCTCCTCCCGAAGGACCTTGTCGTGGGTCTGGTCATCCGCCGCAGCAGCGAACCCTTCGTCGAGCCCGAGGCCGCGGAGGATCGCGCCGATGTCCGCACCGGCTGCATGGTGGGCCAGGATGTCCTCGAACCCGTCGATGTCGGGGACCTCGCTCTCCCACATCGCCTCGCCCATGGCCTCGTAGAGGCGACCGACGGTCTCGTGGTCGTAGGCGTCCCGCACCGCGGCTGCGACCCGCAACAGGCGGGTGCCCTGCCGGTGCGCTTCGGCGTAGGTCTCGCCGCGTTCCTCGTAGCCGATCTTCTCGTTGAGGAACTGCAGGGAGATGAAGCGGTAGCCGACATCCAATCCCTTGAGCCGTTGGACCTGGCGCAGCCATTTGGACGTCTGCCAGCAGAACGGGCAGACGGGATCGAAGTACAGCTCGACATCGGGGGCGGACGTGCTCATGTGGACTCCTGGGTACCGGGGCAGATCAAGCTCATGGGCGGGCGAGGCTCGTGGACGGCCGGACAGGGCGGTGACCACCACCGACAGGTGACATCCGGGCGCCGGCTCCGGCGCGGTTCACTCACGCTTCTGTGACGTGTTCGAGACGAGCCGTCCGCCGTCCTCGTCCCCCAACGCAGCCGGCGACCGCGATAGTCCCTCTGCTCACCGCCGGGCCGGATCGAGTCGCACCATCAGCATCCGGGCGCACTCGGCCACCGATCCCGCCATCGACGGATAGACCGTCATGGTCTGGGCGAGCTGTGCGACGCTCAACCGGTTCTGCACGGCCACGGCCAACGGCTGGATCAGGTCGCTCGCCCGGCTCGAGACCACGACGCCACCGATCACGGTGCCGGAACCCACCATCGCGTGCACTTTCACGAACCCGTCCAGGCCATGGATCATCTTGGCCCGGGGGTTGCGTCGGAAGTCGAGCCGGGCGGTCTCCACCGGGAAGCCGGCCTCAGCCGCCTCCGCCGGTGACAGGCCCACGGTCGCGGCCTCCGGGTCGGTGAAGATCGTCGATGCCACGGCGTCCCACCGGATGGGCTGCACGGCTTCACCGAGCGCGTGCCACATCGCCGTGCGTCCCTGCATGGCCGCGACCGACGCGAGCATCACGTTGCCGGTGACGTCCCCCGCGGCGTAGACCCACCGGCAGGAGGTGCGGGCCACGTTGTCGACGTCGATCCCGCCCCACTCGTTGACCTCGACCCCACACTTCTCCAGACCCAGCCCCGAGGAGGTGGGGACCTGCCCGACGGTGAACAGCACGTGGCTGCCCACCACCTGGCTGCCGTCCTTGAGCCCGACCACGACCTCCTCGCCCCGGCGTTCGCAGGAGACCGCCCTGGCGTTTCGCAGGATGGTCATGCCGCGACGTTCGAACACGTCCTCGATGACCTGCGCGGCATCCGGGTCCTCGGTGGGCATGATCAGATCGCGCGACGACACCAACGTCACCGCCGCACCGAAGCGCCGGAACGCGTTCGCGAACTCCGCCCCCGTGGCCCCCGATCCCACGACGATGAGGTGCTCGGGCACCTCCGGAAGCCCGTAGACCTGCTGGCCGAGGAGCACACGTTCGCCGTCCGGCTCGAAGAACGGCAGCACCCTGGCGGTGGAACCGGTGGCGATCAGGACGTAGTCGGCCTCCAGCACCTGCTCGGTGCCGTCCTCGAGTGTCGCGGTGACCTCGTGACGGGCGGAGATCCGCCCGCGACCACGGAGCACCTCGATGCCGCCATCGGCGACGCGACGCTCGATGTCGCGTGATTGCGAGGCACCCAGTTCGAGGACGCTGGCCCCGACCTTCGGGTAGTCGACGATCGTGCGGTCGACCACCGCGTCGTCGCCCGGATCGAGGCCCTTGATGTGGATGCCCATGTCCGTGGCGATCGACACCCAACCCATGGTCTCCGAGGCGGTGATGAGCGCCTTCGAGGGCACGCAGTCCCACAGCACGCTGTTGCCGCCCAGACCCTCGTCGGTGACGATCGTGACGTGGGCCCGCAACTCCGCGGCGACCAGAGCCGCCTCGTAGCCGGCAGGCCCCCCACCGAGGATGACGATCCGCTGGCTCACGCAGGTCCTTTTCTTCGGTGACGGGGCAGGCGACGTGCGCCTATCCGGTACAGCTTCCGGGGTCCTTCACGGTACCCGCCGTGGGTTCAGCCGAGCTTCGGGAGCAGCCGGGATCGGACGCCATGGTCGCTGCAACGGCGTGGGCGCGGCGACACGACGGCAGGGACCGTTCGCGGGTCAACCGAGAGCGTGAGCGGGCATGCTGGGCGCAGGCGCGGATGTTCCGGTGGGGTCGTCGAGCAGGGGTTGGAGCGCTGCTTCACCCGCCCCGACCAACGACGAGTCGATGCCGAAGGCGGCCGGCACGATCTCGGCGCCGGAGCGGGTGGCGACCAAAGATCGAGACCGCAACTCGCTGGTGGCCGCATCGACCAGGAACGGGTGGAGTTCGGCATGCAGCCCACCGAGCACGATGCGTTGCGGGTCGAACAGGTTCACCAGGGACGCCAGCCCGATACCCGTCCACCGCCCGATCTCGGCAAGGCCGCGTCGCGCCTCGGGCTCCCCGTCCCCGGCAGCGAGCAGCATCTCGGTGAGTGCATCCTGGCCACCGTCCCCCAGCCGACCGGTCGCACGCAACACCGCACGTTCGCCGATGAGCAACTCCCAGCAGCCGGTGTTGCCGCAACCACAGCGGTCGCCGTCGGCATCGATCGTCACGTGGCCGACTTCGCCGGCGTAACCCATCGATCCGGTCAGCGGACGACCCGAGCTGATGATCCCGCCCCCGACCCCGACCTCACCGGAGAGGTAGATCAGGTGTTCGACGCCGCGCCCGGCGCCGTGGACCCGTTCTGCGAGAGCGCCGGTGTCGCCGTCGTTGCCGACCGTGACGGGGACCCGCCGGCGCAGCCGCGCCTTCAACAACTCGCCGATCGGCACCTGCGACCAGCCGAGGTTCGGCCCCAGGTCGACCATGCCATCGGGATGCCGAACGAGACCAGCCACCGCGATCCCGATACCGATCAGCCGTTGCCGCCGGGGCAAGGCGTCCAGGCTGTCGCGTGCAAGCTCCTCGAGCACGTCCAGGGTGGCATCGACCGTGGTGTCGTGACGGTCACGTCGGACACGTTGCTGACCCAGACGCGTGCCACCCAACGTCATGGTGGCCACCGCGATCGAATCGACCTTGATGTCGACCGCCAGCACCGCCACCCGGTCCGTGCGCACACTGACCATCGGGGACGGACGGCCCGGAGCACCGGTCGCGACCGCATCGCCCTCGGTCACCAGGCCGTGGTCGTTCAGTTCCCGCACCAGGGCGGCGACGGTGCTGCGGTTCAGACCCGTCAGCGCCGTGAGCTCTGCTCGGGTGGCGCGACCCTCACCGTGCAGGAGCCGGAGCACCGTGGACAGGTTGGAGCGACGTAGGGCGTCCGGGCCGAGGCCCACCACCCGCGCCATCGTCCGCTCCCGAGGTCCGTTCGTTGTCTCCCACAACGAATACCATGTCTACCGCCGTGCCCGGAGCCCGTCAATATGTTGCGACCAACGCGGAACCCGTGCGAGGCTGGCTCCGGGGCGGTCGTCCCCCGCCCCGACCTCGGAGAGGGACCATCATGCAGGGCACGCTGATCGCCGGGGTGGACTGCTCGACACAGTCCACGAAGGTGCTGGTGGTCGACAGCGACACCGGCCGGGTGGTGGCAGAGGGCCGAGCGACCCACGAGGTCGCCGCGGGAGGGGGCCGTAGCGAGACGCACCCGGAGATCTGGTGGTCCGCCCTGCAGAGTGCGCTGGCGCGGACCGGCCGAGCGGCTGACATCGCAGCGATCGCGATCGGCGGGCAGCAGCACGGCCTGGTCCTGCAGGACGCAGCCGGAGTGGCGCTACGCCCCGCGATCCTCTGGAACGACACCCGGTCCGCCGAGGTCGTGCCGGAACTGATCGCCGCACTGGGTGGACCGGCAGCGTGGGCGGATCTGGTCGGCTCCGTGCCGCTGCCGTCGTTCACCGTGACCAGCCTGGCCTGGCTTCGCCGGCACGAACCCGAGGTGGTCGCCGCCGCACACGGGCTACGACTGCCCCACGACCACCTCACGGAACGGCTCACCGGCAACGCGGTGACCGATCGTGGCGACGCCTCCGGCACCGGTTGGTGGTCACCGGGACGCGGTCGCTACGCCGAGGCGGTCCTCGGCCTCGACCAGGTGGCGCTCGACACGGCGCTGCTGCCCCGGGTCCTCGGGCCGGGCGAGGTCGCGGGCACGGTCACCACAGCGGCTGCCGAGGCGCTCGGTCTACGGGAGGGGGTGGTGGTGGCCGCCGGCACCGGCGACAACATGGCCGCGGCACTCGGGCTGGGGCTTCGGCCCGGGACCCCGGTGGTCAGCCTCGGCACCTCCGGCACCGCCTACGTGAACTCGGCGACCCCGACCAACGATCCGTCCGGCGTGGTGGCCGGCTTCGCCGACGCCGACGGGGGGTTCCTGCCGCTGGTCTGCACGCTGAACTGCACCCTGGCCGTCGACCGTGTGGCCCAGTGGCTCGGGCTCGACCGTGACCGGATCGCCAGCGCCACCGACTGCGTGGTCCTGCCCTACCTCGACGGCGAACGCACCCCCGATCTACCACTCGCCGCGGGCACCATCCTCGGTCTGCGCCACGACACCACGCCCGAAGCGATCCTGCGCGCCGCCTACGAGGGCGCGGTCGCGAGCTTGTTGGGCGGGCTCGACACGATGCGCGACACGGGCGCCGAGGTCGACCCCGACGCGGCCGTGGTCCTGCTCGGCGGCGGCGCCCGCGGGGCCGCCTGGCGCGAGGTGATCGGCCGCGTGTCGGGTCGCGCACTGCTACTGCCCGACGCACACGAGCTGGTCGCACTCGGTGCAGCGGTCCAGGCAGCGGCGACGCTCACCGGCGACGCTGCCGGCGACCTCGCTCGGGCGTGGAACACCTCGGCCGGCACGGTGATCGACCCGGTGGGGCACGACCCCGAGATCGTGCTGCGCAACGAGCGTGTGCGCCTGGCCATCCAACCCGTGCTACGTGACGGTCTCTGACCGACAGCCCGTACCCGTCCGAACACCCATCCGAACCGACCTACGCCGAGGAGTCCCCATGGAGCGCCACCCCTTCCGCCGCGCCGTCGAAGCGCACGACATGGACCGCGCCGTCGACCTGCTCCACGAGGAGGTGGTGTTCCGCTCGCCGGCCGTCCACGTGCCCTACGCCGGCCGGGCCGCGGTGAGCCATCTGCTGCGACACGCCGGCGAGGTGCTCGAGGATCTCGTCTACGTCGACGAGCTCCACGGTGAAGGGTCCGTCGCACTCGTGTTCCGCGCACGCGTCGGCGACAAGAACGTCGAGGGCCTCGATCACCTCACCCTCGACGCAGACGGCCGCATCACCCAGTTCCGTGTGATGATCCGTCCGTTGTCGGGCCTGATCGCGATGGCCCAGACCATGGGCGCGCGGCTGGAGGCCGACCCGGTCCCGGGTGCTGGCTAGCGCGACACGGACACCGACGGGCCGGGCCCGGACTAGCGCCGTCGCAGATCGATGCGGCGGGTGGTGCCACCTGCCGGAGCGGACGCGAAGCCGGCCCCGTCGATCGCCGGACCGCCGAGGTCGGTGACGATCTCCGCGGCTCCAGCGTCGGAGGCCTCGTGACAGACGGAGGCGACCAACCGCCGCGACGCATCATCGGGCACGCCGGGGAGCGTTTCGACGACCTCCAGACGTGCCGCACCCGCCTGTTCCGGATGCCAGCCCGCCGCGGCATGACCGGCCGGCGCCGCCGTCGAGGTGTCCTCGCGGAGCTGCTTCCAGGACAGCAGTCGCCCGTCCGCGATCAGCCGTCGAGGGCCCCGGACATCGAACCCGGCGTCCGCGAGCCACGAACCCGCCAACGGATCGAACTCCCAGTCCCGGGCGTCCCGCTCGTCAGCCCCGAGCATCACGAACGAGCCACGCGAGGGACGAGTAGGTGAGCGCGGCTTCCTGAGCCATCCCCGGACCGGCCGGAACAGCGGTACATCCGTGGTGTAGTAGACGTTCCGGCGGTACCCATCGCCGTTGACGCGCTCGACCAGCACGATCCCGTCCGACTCGTGCCGCCGTGCCGCCTCCCGGACGAACCCGGTCCGGAGGTCCTCGATCAGACCGAGTCGGACCTCGTTGGCCCAGATCGCGGTCGGCACCGGCCCGCCGGTCAGCCTGCCGGTGGCGAGGTCCTCCGGTCCCACCGGCAGCAGACGGACATAGATCCGGCTGTCGCTGTGCCAACGGAAGCGCAACCGCAACTCATGACCACCGGGATCGGCCAGTTCGATCGGCGTAAAGCCCTCGGTCACCATCCCGGGTTCGAACAGCTGCGCGCGCAACGCCGCCACGGCATCGGATCGAGAGATCGGGGATCGGTCCACCTCGCCAGCATGCCACGTCTCGCCCACCGGGTCACCGCGGCCACGGCGTCGTCCTGCAGCCGCCAAGACGCCGATCCGACGTGGCGAGCCGGTACCCGGGACTAGAACGCGTCGCGGGGGACGTAGCCGCCGAACTCGTCGCGGAGCACGTCGCAGACCTCCTGCAGGGTGGCGCGACGGCGCAGCGCCTCGCTCATCGGGATCAACAGGTTCGTGTCCGAGCGAGCCGCGGCGCCCACCTCGTCGAGCGCCCGATCGACCCCGCCCTGGTCCCGTTCACGTTTGATGGTGTCGATCCGGTCGATCTGGCCCTGACGGATCGATTCGTCGATGCGCTGCAGGTCCGGTTGCGGGTCCTCGCCCATCTGGTAGCGGTTCACACCGACCACGACCTGCTCGCCGGCATCGATGGCCTTGGCGAGGTCGTAGGCGGCCTTCTCGATCTCGGACTTCTGGTAGCCGTCCTCGATCGCTGCGACCGCCCCACCCATCCCCTCGATGATGTCGAGGTACTGCTGGGCTTGTCGTTCGATCTCGTCGGTCATGGCTTCGACCATGTACGACCCCGCGAACGGGTCGACGCTCGCGGGCACATCGGTCTCGTGGGCGATGACCTGTTGGGTCCGAAGCGCCAGCCGGGCGCTCTTCTCGGTGGGCAGGGCCAGGGCCTCGTCGTAGGAGTTGGTGTGCAGGCTCTGGGTTCCGCCGAGCGTCGCCGCCAGTGCCTGGATCGTGACCCGGACGAGGTTGACCTCGGCCTGTTGGGCCGTGAGCTGCACGCCCGCCGTCTGCGTGTGGAAGCGCAGCATCATCGACTTCGGATCCTTCGCGCCGAACTGCTCGCGCATGATCCCCGCCCACAGCCGTCGGGCGGCGCGGAACTTCGCCACCTCCTCGAGCAGCGTCGAGCGCGCCACGAAGAAGAACGACAACCTCGGCGCGAACGCATCGACGTCCAACCCGGCGTCCAACGCCGCCTGGACGTAGGCGATGCCGTCGGCGAGCGTGAACGCGATCTCCTGGACCGGTGTCGCTCCGGCCTCGCCCATGTGGTAACCGGAGATCGAGATGGTGTTGAAGCTCGGCAGATGCTCCGCGCAGTAGCCGAAGGTGTCGGCGATGATCCGCAGGCTCGGTGCCGGCGGGTAGATGTAGGTCCCGCGGGCGATGTACTCCTTGAGCACATCGTTCTGGATCGTGCCGCGCAACTTCTTCGGGTCGACACCCTGTTCCTCGCCGGCGACCTGGTACATCAGCAGCAGCAGGCTGGCCGGCGCGTTGATGGTCATCGACGTCGAGACCTTCTCCAGCGGGATCCCGTCGAACAGTTCGTGCATGTCCTCGACGGTGTCGATCGCGACGCCGACCTTGCCGACCTCGCCGTCGGCGATCTCCGCCGAGGAGTCGTAACCCATCTGGGTGGGCAGATCGAAGGCGACCGACAACCCGGTCGTGCCCTGCTCGAGCAGGTACTTGTAGCGACGGTTGGACTCCTGGGCGGTCGACATCCCCGCGTACTGGCGCATCGTCCACATCCGACCGCGGTACATGGTCGGGTAGATACCGCGGGTGTAGGGGTACTCGCCCGGCGCGCCCAACCGCTCGTCCGGATCGAAACCCTCGAGGTGGTCCTGGGTGTACACCGCCTCGATCGGGAAACCGCTGATGGTGGTGGGGTCGTCGCTGGCCATCGGTACCTCGCGAGCTCGTGGGCTTGGGCGAGGGTAGGTCGGCCGCGGGCCGAGACGCTCATCGGGGCGCCGTCCTGCGATCTCGACGGTCATGGCCGGTCGGTACCGTCGCACTTCGGACCGAGGCCGATCGCGGCCGACCGAGGAGGAAGGACGCCGGTGAGCGGGGAGCCTCTCGGGGCCAGCAACGAGCGTGGCCTGGTCGTCGATGGCCTCGAACGCGTCTTCGACGACAAGCGGGCGCTCGACGGGCTGAGCTTCCAGGTCACCGACGGCGAGATCGTCGCCCTGCTCGGACCCAACGGTGCCGGCAAGACCACCGCGATGCGCTGCATCGCCGGTGTCCTGCTTCCGGATGCCGGCCGGATCACCATCGCCGGCGCACCGGCCGGCACGGTCCCGGCGCAGGCCGCGATCTCCTTCCTGCCCGAACATCCCGACCTCTACCCCGGCCTGAACATCGACGAGCATCTGCGTTTCGTCGCCCTCAGCCATGCGCTGAGCGGTTGGCGACCGCGGGCCGAGGCGTTGCTCGAGCGCTTCGACCTCTCGGAGGTACGCGACCAACTGCCCGGATCGCTGTCGCAGGGGATGCGTCGGAAGGCCGCGCTCAGCATGGCGCTGCTCCACGGCGCCCAGGTGCTGCTGCTCGACGAGCCGTTCAACGGCCTCGATCCCCAGGCGGCCGCCGAACTACGCGCGGTCGTCGGCGACCTCGCGGGCCAGGGGGTCGCGGTGCTGGTCTCGACCCATGGTCTGGACACCGCGGACCGGATCGCCACCCGGTCGGTGGTCATGGCCGCCGGCCGCGTGGTGGCGGACGGCACCACCGCGCAGCTGCGTCGCCTCGCCGGCGTCCCGGACGACGCCGACCTCGAGGCGGTCTTCCTGGCCCTCACCCGTTCGGATTCATCGGTGTGACCACCACACCCGGGGTCGGCAGCATCGTCCGCGCGCTGTCCTACGTGGCGGTCCGTGACCTGACCATGCGCGTGCGACGCCTGGCCACGCACCCGGTCCGGCTCGCGCTGCTCGTGGCGGTGATCGGGTCGTTGGGCGCGCTGCAGGTCGGCGCGATCGCCACCCGGGGCCAGAACCCCGTCGGCACCCCGGCGGGAGCGGTGGCCGGCATCGCACTGCTGCTGTGCATCAGCGTGTTCTCCGCCGTGCGACGCAGCCCCATCCGGCTGCGCCCGGGCGACGTCGCCTGGCTGGTGCCCTCGTCCCGGGGGCCGCGGAGCCTGCTCGCCTGGCACCTCGGCGCCGGAGCCTGCCGTCTGGCCGTGTTCGGGATCGCCGCGGGGGTGGTCGCGATCCTCCGGGCCGGGGAGGTGACGCTGCTGGCCTTCCAGCCTGCCGTGGCGCTGACCCTGCTCGCGCTGTTCCTGCGTGGGACCGCGTTCCTGGCCCACCTCAGCACCACCCGTGGTGTGCCGAGGACGGTCGCTGCCGGGGTCGCCATCGCCGTGATCGCGCCGGCGGCCCTGCCGTTCGTCGTCGCGTCGTTGACCGGGGGCCCGCAGCCACCGCTCGCGGTGACCCGCGCGGCCGCCGTCGCCGGCGTGGTGCTCGATCCGCTCCTCGCCGCGATCCGTGCACCCGACCCGACGTTGTGGGGGCCCCTGATGCTCGCCGGCGGTCTGGTCGCCGGCCTCGCGGTGCTGGTGGTCGGCCTCGGGCACGGCTACCAGGACGAAGCGGCACGACGGAGCTGGGAGCGCGCCTCGGTCGCCGCGGCCTACCAGGACGGCTCACCGCTGGCCGGACCGATCCAGGAGTTGGTGGCGGCCCGGCTGCCCGCGAACGTGTCCTCGTTCACCCGCCTGAGCAACCTCACGGTCGAACGTGCCCTGCTGTGGCGGGCGCTGGCCAACCTGCGGCGCAGCTGGCGATGGGACCTGCGACCGACCGCGGTCCTGATCGCGGCCTCGGTGACGCTCGCCGTGCTGGCGCCCACCATCGTGGTCGCGCCACTCGGCGGTCTGCTGCTGCTGGCCCTTCCGGGGTTCCGAAGTGGGGTCGTGGGCGAGTTGGAGCACCTCGCGATACGCACGATCCCCGGGCGGCCCGGCGCGAAGATCCGGGCCGCCGATGCACTCCCCGTCGTTCTGTTCACCGTGGAGTTGATCGCGGTGGCGGTCCCCGTCGTGCTCGTGATGGGGTTGCCGGCCTCCCTGCTGGTGGCGGCGCCGGGGATCGCCGTCGCCAACATCGCCTCGGCCAGCCTCGTCGCGCTCGTGGTCCCCACCCTCGGACGCCGGCTCGCCTACAGCGCCGCACTGAGCGGTTCGGCCTACCTGGTGATGACGGCGGCCGGTGGCGCGCTACTCGGCACGCCGGCCCCCCACGTCGCGGGGCTCGCCGTCCTGCTCGTCGGCACCCTGTGGGGCGGCGCGGCCTGGAGCCTGGCCGGCCGCCGACTGGGCCCCATCGGCGCCCTCAGCTGAAACCACGAGAACCCCGCCGCGTGGGACGGGGCTCTCGTGTGCTCTCCCGAGTTGTGCGCCGGAGGTGCGCGTCCGGCGGTGCTGCCTCTACGGGCATCGTAGTCGGTGGGCAGCACCCGTGGGGGTACGGATCGCGCTTCAGGCGCTGCCGCTCGGGCTGCGCTCCGCTACGCGGAACCGCTCGGGCTGCGCTCCCGCTACGAGGAACGACGGTTCTGGGACTTGGCCTTGCGGTAGTCCTTGTTCATCGTGGCGATGAAGTCGATCGAGATGCCCTTGGGGCAGGCGGCCTCGCATTCGCCCATGTTGGTGCAGGAGCCGAAGTACTCCTCCATCACGTCGACCATGCCCTCGGTGCGCTGGTAGCGCTCCGCCTGGCCCTGGGGCAGGACGTTGAGGTGGGCGATCTTCGCGGCGGTGAACAACTGGGCGGCGCCGTTGGGGCACGCCGCGACGCACGCGCCGCATCCGATGCAGGCGGCCGCGTCCATGGCGAAGTCGGCCGTTTCCTTCGGGATCGGGATGAGGTTGGCGTCCGGGGCCGAGGCCGTGTCCACCGTGATGTAGCCGCCCTCCTCGATGATCCGGTCGAAGGCCGCACGGTCGACCACCAGGTCCTTGATGATCGGGAACCCCGATGCGCGCCACGGCTCGAGCACCAGTTCGTCACCGTCGCTGAACGAGCGCATGTGCAGCTGGCAGGTGGCGGTGCTCTGGGCCGGACCGTGGGCCTGGCCGTTGATCATGATCCCGCAGGTGCCGCAGATGCCCTCGCGACAGTCGTGCATGAACTCGATCGGCTCCTCGCCGACCTCGATGAGTCCCTCGTTGACGTTGTCGAGCATCTCGAGGAACGAGCTGTGTTCCGAGATGTCGGTGGCCTGGTAGGTCTCGAACCGGCCCGGAGCGTCCGGACCCGCCTGCCGCCAGACGCGCAGCGTGAGGTTCACTTGTAGCTCCTCGTGGAAAGCTTGACGTTGGTGAAATCGAGCGCCTCACGGTGCTCGTTGGGCTCGGCGGGCGTGCCGGTCCATTCCCAGGCGGTGACGTGCGCGAAGTTGTCGTCGTCGCGCAGCGCCTCGCCCTCGTCGGTCTGGTGCTCGACCCGGAAGTGGCCTCCGGCGGATTCCTCGCGGACCAACGCGTCCTTGCACATCAGCTCACCGAGCTCGAAGAAGTCGGCCACCCGGCCGGCCTTCTCGAGCGAGCTGTTGAGGGTGTCCGCGGCGCCGAGCACGCGCACGTCCGACTCGAACTCGGCACGCAGCGCGGGGATCTCGCTGAGCGCCTTCTCGAGCCCGACCTTGCTGCGCTCCATCCCGCAGTAGTCCCACATGATCTTGCCGAGCTCGCGGTGGAACCAGTCGACCGACCGTGTGCCCTTGGTGTGGAGGAAACCGTCGATCTGCGCGCGGACCCCTTCCTCGGCGGCGTCGAACTCCGGCGCGGAGGTGTCCACCTTCGGCTGCCCCAGCTGCGGGGCGAGGTAGTCACCGACGGTGTGGGGCAGCACGAAGTAGCCGTCCGCCAGGCCCTGCATCAGTGCGGACGCCCCGAGCCGGTTCGCGCCGTGATCGGAGAAGTTGGCCTCCCCGATCGCGAACAAGCCGGGGATCGTGGTCTGCAGGTGGTAGTCGACCCACAGGCCGCCCATCGTGTAGTGGACCGCCGGGTAGATGCGCATCGGCACGTCGTAGGGGTTCTCCCCGGTGATGCGCTCGTACATGTCGAACAGGTTGCCGTACTTGTCGGCCACCGCATCGCGGCCCAGACGCCCGATCGCGTCGGCGAAGTCGAGGTAGACACCGTTCTTGAGCGGGCCGACGCCCTTGCCCTCGTCGACGACGATCTTGGCTGCGCGCGAGGAGATGTCGCGCGGGGCGAGGTTGCCGAACGAGGGGTAGCGGCGTTCGAGGTAGTAGTCGCGGTCCGACTCCGGGATGTCCGCGGCGGCACGGGTCTCGTCCGGGTCGTTGGGGACCCAGATGCGACCGTCGTTGCGCAGCGACTCCGACATCAGGGTCAGCTTCGACTGGAACTCGTCGGAGGAGGGGATCGCCGTGGGGTGGATCTGGGTGTAGGCCGGGTTGGCGAAGAACGCGCCCTTGCGGTGCGCCCGCCAGGCTGCGGTGACGTTGCAGGTCATCGCGTTGGTGGAGAGGTAGAACACGTTCGAGTACCCGCCGGTGCCGAGCACGGTCGCATGGGCCGAGTGGCGGGAGATCTCGCCGGTGACGAGGTCACGGGTGATGATGCCGGCGGCCCTGCCGTCGACGACCACCACATCCAGCATCTCCGCGTTGGTCACGACCTCGACCGTGCCGGCCTTCACCTGACGGGCGAGCGCCTGGTAGGCGCCCAGCAGCAGCTGCTGGCCGGTCTGACCGCGGGCGTAGAAGGTGCGGCTGACCTGCGCCCCACCGAACGAGCGGTTGTCGAGCAGACCGCCGTATTCGCGCGCGAACGGCACGCCCTGCGCGACGCACTGGTCGATGATGTTGTTGGACACCTGGGCGAGGCGGTAGACGTTGGCTTCGCGGGAGCGGTAGTCGCCGCCCTTGACCGTGTCGTAGAACAGCCGGAAGACCGAGTCGCCGTCGCCGTGGTAGTTCTTGGCGGCGTTGATCCCGCCCTGGGCGGCGATCGAGTGCGCCCGCCGGGGCGAGTCGTGGAAGGTGAACACCTTCACGCGGTAGCCGAGTTCCCCCAACGTCGCCGCGGCGGAGGCTCCCGCAAGCCCCGTACCCACGATGATGATGTCGAACTTGCGCTTGTTGCTCGGGTTGACGAGCTTCATGGAGAACTTGTGGTCGTCCCACAGGCTCTCGATGGGGCCGTCCGGGACCTTGTTGTCGAGAACCGTCATGTGGTGCGCTCCCTGGCAGACGTGGTACGCGGGTTCGGTGCTGCTAACTGATGAGACCGACCTGAACGGCGATCGGGAAGGACAGGTTGCCGCCGACCACGACCACGGTGAAGGCCACGGCGAGGTAGCGGCGCCAGTGGTTGAACCTGCGGTTGTTCCAGCCCATCGACTGGAACAGGCTCCACACCCCGTGGTAGAGGTGCAGGCCCAGCGCCAGGTTGGCGACCAGGTAGAAGCCGGCGATCGCGGGGTTGGAGAAGCTCGCGATGACCTTCTCGTAGAGCGTCGCGCCCTCCGCAGCCGGGTTCACCCAACCGAAGGTGAAGTCGGCGAGGTGGTAGCCGATGAACAGCAGCACGATGACGCCGGTCCAGCGCATCGTGCGGGCGGCGAAGTCGGCGGCCACGAAGTCACGCTTCGAACGGTACGAATCCGGCCGGGCGTTGCGGTTCATCTGGGTGAGCTGGAAGGCGGCCGTCACGTGCAGGATCAGCGCGCCGAGCAGCATCACCCGCAGGACGTTGAGCACCGCACCGTCAGGAGCGATCGGATACAGGATGGTCCCGAGGAACTCCGCGTAGGCGTTGAACTCCGCGGCGCTCTGGTAGAGCTTGAGGTTGCCGAACATGTGGGCGAGCACGTAGCCCATGAAGATGATGCCCGTGATCGCCATGACGTACTTCTTGCCCAGCGCGGAGCGGTAGAGCTCCACCAGGAAGGGCGAACGCTTGGCGGGCGCTGAGGCTCCACCGCGCTCCGAGACCTTGGTCGCCATCGTCGACAAGCTCCTGCAGCAGTTGCGCGGTGGGACGTCGCGTGCCCCGATCGCGACCATGCCGGGTGCTCCGGCACGGACCGCCGGACCTCGGCGCACGTGCGCGAGCCCACCCACCGGTCTGGCTCGCTGCACCGTCGGAGGGTACCACCGGGCACCGCCGAGCCCGTGATCGGCGACGAGCCAGAGGGCCCCATCGACGACCTGGGCGGCGGTTCGGCTCATCCCGCGGTCCGGCCCGCTGGTGGCCCCGAGCTTCGGTCGCCGGTTCGGTCGCCAGCTCGATCTCCGGCGGTCAGCCCCCGAGCAGCCGGTTCACGGTCTTGGCCATGCGACCCGGCGTCGCGGGCTCGTAGCCTTCCGGGAGCTGTCCGGGCGCCACCTCGGCGACCTGGGTCAGCACGTCGCCGGCAGAGGGGTTGACGAGCGTCATCTCACCCACGCGCACGGTCGGGACGGTCTCGTTGCCGTTGGCGACGGTACGCACGAAGGCGGACGCGTCGTCGTCCTCCCAGATGTTGCGTCGCTCGAAGGTGAGGCCGGACGCATCCAGCTTGCGCAACAGTGAGCTGCAGAACCCGCAGCCCGGACGCCAGTAGACGACCACGGGCTCTTCGTGCTGGCTGGCGTGCTCGGCAGACATCGCGGGCTCCTGGTACGGGCGGGGAGGTGGGCGGGCTTCGGTCATGCCAACGCCGGGTGACGTCGTGAACTTCCCCGCTACGCCGTCCCGGCGGTGGTGGCGAGGACCGTAGCGACGGCAGCGGAGACGACCGCCGGCCGCTCCCGCTGGATCGAATGCCCACAATCCTCCACCACGCTGTGGGTCACGTGCGCCGTGGCGTCGGCGGCGATGCGCGCGGCGAGCCCCGGGTCGAGCAACCCACCCCGGGCGGGGTCGGCGGACAGCAGATGGACCCTGGCCCGCCAGCTCGAGGTCAGATCGACGAGATCGAAAGGATCGTTGTCGTCCATGATCGCCCCGACGATGTCGGGGGTCGTCAGCGATGCGGCCAGGACCTTGCGCTGGACGTCGCGCTCGTCCCAGGTGGGCTCCGCCGCTCGGACCGACGCGGCATCGATCGGGCCTCCGGTCTCGGCCCCCAGACCGGCACGGAGCAGTCGATGCTGCTGGTCGGACAGCTGCAGCACGGGGTCGACCAGGACCGCAGCGCCGATCCCGAGCGAACGGGACAACAGCTGCGTCGCGATCGCCCCTCCGAACGAATGGCCCACCACCAGCTCCCAACCGCTGCCGAGGAGCACCACGTCCTCTGCCATGCTGTCGAGGTCGTGCGCGGCGGCGGTCGGGCTGCGGCCGTGACTGCGGAGATCGGGTGCGAGCACCATCCACCCGGCGTCGGCCAACTGCGAGGCCAACCGCCACCAGCAGGTCCCGTCCGAGGTCAGCCCGTGCAGCAGCAGCGCCCGTCGGTCACCCAGCGGGTTCCAGACGTGGGTCTGCAACCGGATCGGTGCGCTCAGCTCGGGTCCTTCCGGTCTTGGAGCCGACTCAGGCGACGCCGGGGGGCAGCAGCCCCATCGCGTCCTTGGCCTGCCGCAACGTCGGTACGGCGATCTCCGCGGCGCGCGTCGCTCCGACACCGAGCAGGCGCGCGACCTCGCCGGGGTCGGACGCCAGCTCGGTGTGCCGCTGCTGGATCGGCCGGACCATCTCGATGACCGCTTCGGCGACGGCCGCCTTGAAGGTGCCGTACCCCTGGCCGTCGTAGTCCGCGGCCAACGCCTCGATCTCGCGCCCGGTCGCTGCGGCGAAGATCTCCAGCAGGTTCGACACGCCGGGCTTCTGCTCGCGATCGTGACGGATGTCGGTCGCCGAATCGGTCTGGGCGCTCTTGAACTTCTTCTCGATGCGCTTGGGATCGTCCAGCACGTAGACGATCCCCTTCTCGCTGGAGGCCGACTTGGACATCTTCACGGTGGGGTCCTGCAGGTCCATCACCCGGGCGCCGCTCGGGGGGTGCACGGCCCTCGGCAGGGTGAAGACCTCGCCGTAGCGGTGGTTGAACCGCTGGGCGATGTCACGCGCCAACTCGATGTGATGGCGCTGATCGTCACCGACCGGGACCTCATCGGCGTGGTAGAGCAGGATGTCGGCCGCCTGCAGCACGGGGTAGTCGAACAGCCCCACGCTCACCGATTCGCCCTTCCCTTCCGACTTCTCCTTGAACTGCGGCATCTTGCGCAGCTCACCGAAGCCGGCGACGCAGTTGAACAGCCAGGTGCACTCGGCGTGTTCGGACAGATGCGACTGCACGAACAGGATGGAGCGCTCCGGATCGACGCCCACGGCCAGCATGCCGGTCGCGAGCTCCACGGTCCGGCGGCGCAGTGCCGACGGGTCGTGGTCGGTGGGTGAGGTGATCGCGTGCAGATCGACCACGCAGTAGATGCACTCGGCGGTGTCCTGCATCGCCACCCAGTTCACCCATGCGCCCAGCAGGTTGCCGAGGTGAGGGTCACCGGAGGGCTGCATGCCGGAGAACACGCGGGTCACGTTTCGCCTTCGATCCGTCGCGGGGGTGGGCTCGTCGGCGCACGGTAGCGTCGGTCGCCCGTCGTTGATCCACCGATGCCCCCACCGGGGGAACCGACACCGGCGACCACAGGTTGCTGCCGCCCCGGGGGCGGCAGCAGCTGGCCGGGACAGCGCGAGCCATCCCGGCCAACAGCGGTGCTCACAGCATGTCGGCCACGGCCGTGCGCTCCTCCTGCAGCTCGGCGATGGTGGCCTCGAGCTTGCCCTGCGCGAAGTCGGTGAGCTGCAGCCCCTGGACGATCTCGTAGCTTCCGGCGCCGTCGGTGGTGACCGGGAACCCCGAGATGATGCCCTCCGGAACGCCGTAGGAACCGTCGGATGGGATCGCCATCGAGACCCAGTCGCCCTCGGGTGTCGGCTTGCCGCCGGTCCAGTTCGCGACGTGATCGATCAACGCGTTGGCGGCGGATGCGGCCGAGGAGCTCCCCCGCGCGTCGATGATCGCCTTGCCGCGCTGCTGCACGGTGCTGAGGAACTCGCCCTCGAGCCAGGCGCGGTCGGTGATGACGTCGGTCAGCGGCGTACCACCGATCCGGGCGTTGTCGAAGTCGGGGACCATCGTCGGCGAGTGGTTGCCCCATACGGCCAGGTTGGTCACGTCGGCCACCGGCACACCGGCCTTCTGCGCCAGCTGGGTCTTGGCCCGGTTCTCGTCGAGGCGCACCATCGCGGTGAAGCGCTCCAGCGGCACACCGTCGGCGTTGGCCGAGGCGATGAGCGCATTGGTGTTGGCCGGGTTACCGACGACGGCGACCTTGATGTCGTCGGCGCCGGAGCTGGCGATGGCCCGGCCCTGGCCGGTGAAGATGGCGCCGTTGTCCTTCAGCAGGTCGGCGCGTTCCATCCCCGGTCCGCGCGGCTTCGCGCCAACCAGACAGGCGAGGTTCGCGCCGTCGAACGCGGTCTCGGCGGAGTCGGTCAGCTCGATCCCGGCGAGCAGCGGGAAGGCGCAGTCGTCGAGCTCCATGGCCACGCCCTCGAGGGCCCCCAGCGCCGGCGTGATCTCCAGCAGGCGGAGCTGGACGGGTGTGTCCGGCCCGAACATCTGTCCGGACGCGATACGGAACAGCAGCGCATAGCCGATCTGGCCGGCAGCTCCGGTGACGGTGACACGAACGGGCGAGCTCATCGGTTACTCCTTGTCGAGAACGGATGTCGAGAACGGATGTCGAGAACGGATGTCGAGAACGGATGTCGGGAACGTCTCCGGCGGCCGGGGGCTCGAGCCGGAGAACCAGGGTTCCTGTCGAGCCTAGCCAGCGATGCTCCCTTAGCCTGGTGGCCGCAGCGACCCGACGAGCCGGGTTCCGAACCACCGACAGGAGTGCCGCGTGGACCCGCGCGATCACGCGATGGCCATGGTCTACGACCGTCTCATGCGGCGCAGCGAACGGTCCGGGCTGGCGGCCAAACGGCGGGAACTGCTATCCGACCTGCACGGACACGTCGTGGAGATCGGCGCCGGCACCGGCGCGAACCTCCCCCACGTCCCGGCATCGGTCCACCAGCTCACCCTGCTGGAACCCTCACCTGCGATGGCCAGGCGGCTGCGGGCACGGGCCGAGGACGCCGTTGCGCGCCCCACGGTGGACATCGAGGTCGGACGAGCACCGGCCGAGGCCCTCCCACTGGCCGACGCCAGTGCGGATGCGGTGGTCTCGACCCTGGTGCTGTGCTCGGTCGACGACCTCGATCGATCACTGGCCGAGCTCGGACGCATCCTGCGCCCGGGAGGACGGCTGGTACTGATCGAGCACGTGGCCACGCACGGACCGGTCGGTCTGGTGCAACGGTCGCTCGCACCGATGTGGCGGATCGTCGCCGGTGGCTGTCAGCTGCGCCGCGACACCCGCACGGCCGTCGCGAACGCCGGGTTCGATGTCACGGACGTCCACCCCTGGCGTCTACCCGGCGGCGGTCCCGCCGCTCCGGCGATCGCGGGGACCGCATCGCGCCGTTGAACCGGCGCCGGACCGGCGCCGGACCGGACGAAGCCGGCGGGTTCAGCGGCGGGGCAGCCCCCGTCGCGCGCGTGCGGCCTCGAGGGTGTTCTGCAGCAGCATCGTGACCGTCATCGGGCCGACGCCGCCGGGCGCCGGCGTGATCGCGCCGGCCACCTCGACGACCCCCTCGAAGTCGACGTCGCCGGTCAGCTTGCCGTCGTCCTTGCGGTTGGTGCCGACGTCGATCACGGTCGCACCGGGGCGGACCATGTCGGCGGTGATCAACCCGATGCGCCCCACCGCGGCCACGATCACGTCGGCGCTGCGACAGATCGCGCCGAGGTCCCGCGTCCGGGAATGCGCCAGGGTGACCGTGGCGTCGCGGCCCTTCAGCGTCAGCATCACCGACAGTGGCCGACCGACCAGGTTGGAGCGACCGACCACGACCACGTGCGCGCCCGCGGTCTCGACCCCGGCGTGGGCCAGGATCTCCAGCACGCCGTAGGGCGTCGCGGAGAAGAAGGTCGGGTCGCCGGTCGCCAGTCTGCCGGCGGTGTAGGGGTTCAGGGCGTCCACGTCCTTGTCGGGGACGATGCGTTCCACCACCCCGCGTGGGTCGAGGTGAGCCGGCAGTGGCAGCTGCACGAGGATGCCGTCGATGGCGTCGTCGTCGTTCAGTTCCCCGACGAGCGCTTCCAGGGCCTCCTGCGTGGTGTCGATGGGGAGCACGTGCTGCCGCGAGACCATGCCGGCGGCTTCGGTCGCACGGTGCTTCATGCCCACGTAGACCTGGGAGGCCGGGTCCTCGCCGACCAACACGGCCGCCAACCCGGGCACGATGCCGTGCTCGGCGCGCAGGGCCGCGACGTCGTCGGCGATGCGTGCTCGAACCTCGGTCGCGAGGGCCTTGCCGTCGAGGATGCGTGCGGTCACGTGGACTCCTGAACGCTCAGTGCCGGAAGTGTCGGCGGCCGGTGAAGACCATCGGGATGCCGTGCCCGTCCGCGGCGGCGATGACCTCGTCGTCCCGGACCGATCCGCCCGGCTGCACGATCGCCTTGATACCGGCCGTCGCGGCCGCGTCGGGGCCGTCGCGGAACGGGAAGAACGCATCGCTGGCCAGCACCGCCCCGACGTGGCGGTCCCCGGAGCGCTCCACGGCCAGCCGCACGCTGTCGACCCGGCTCATCTGCCCGGCGCCGACGCCCACGAGCTGGCCGTCCTTGGCGAGCACGATCGCGTTGGACTTGGTGTGTTTCGCGACGATCCAGGCGAAACGCAGGTCGTCGAGGGTGTTCTCGTCGGGTGTGGCCTCGGTGACCACCCGCCACTGGTCCCAGGGCTCGTCGCCGACGTCGGCGTCCTGCACCAGCAGCCCACCGCTGACGCTGCGCAGCGTCCACCCCGGTCCCGGGCGGGTGGCCGAGGGCATGCGCAGGATCCGCAGGTTCTTCTTGCCCTGCAGCACGGTCAGCGCTTCCGGGTCGTAGGCCGGGGCGATGACGACCTCCGTGAACACCTCGCAGATCCGACGTGCGGTGGCGACATCCAGCGGCCGGTTGACCGCGACGATCCCCCCGAACGCGCTGACCGGATCGCCCTCGAGCGCCCGCTCGTAGGCGACCTCGAGGTCCTCGGCGACGGCGTAACCGGCCGGGTTGGTGTGTTTGATGATCGCCACGCACGGGTCGTCGAGGTCGACGGCCATCGCCCAGGCCGCGTCGGTGTCGAGCAGGTTGTTGTAGGACAACGCCTTGCCGTGCAGTTGCTCGGCGTCCGTGATCCCACTCCCCTGACCCCCGAAGCGCGGATCGGCGTACAGCGCCGCGCCCTGGTGGGGGTTCTCGCCGTAGCGCAGCTCCGCGACCCGGGGCAGGGCGATCGACAACTGCGGCGGGAACGCCTCGTCGCGCTGGAACCACGTCGCCACCTCGGCGTCGTAGGCCGCGGTGTGACGGAAGGCGGTCGCGGCCAGGCGTGCCCGCAACCCGTCGGTGAGCCCGCTGTGATCGTCGAGTTCCGCCAACAGGATCGCGTAGTCGGCCGGGTCGACCAGCACCCCGACCGAGCCGTGGTTCTTCGCCGCCGCGCGGATCATCGTCGGGCCGCCGATGTCGATCATCTCGACCACGTCGGCGGCGGGGGCACCGGACGCCACGGTGTCGGCGAACGGGTAGAGGTTGACGACCACGAGGTCGATCGGTTCGACGCCGAGCTCCTGCAGTTCGGCCACGTGGGCCGGGTCGTTGCGGTCGGCCAGCAGACCGGCGTGCACCCGGGGGTGCAGGGTCTTGACCCGCCCGTCGAGGCACTCGGGGAAACCGGTCAGGTCGGCCACCTCGGTGACCGGGACCCCGGCCTCGCGCAGGACACCGGCGGTGGAGCCCGTGGAGATCAGTTCGACCCCGCGCTCGTGCAGCGCCTGGGCGAGGTCGGCGACCCCGCGCTTGTCGAAGCAGCTCAGCAGCGCACGCGCGACGGGGGTCACGGCCGGGATGCTCACGAGGGTTCCTTCGGATCGGGCGTGTCGGGATCGGGCGTGTCGGGATCGAGGACGGCACGGACGTGGCGGCCGTCGAGTTGCAGCGCCCCGTGACAGAGCAGCTTGACCGCGGCGGGCAGGAGCCGGTGCTCGACGCGTTGGATCCGGCCGTGCAGCGATGTTTCCGTGTCCCCGTCCCGGACGGCGACCGCCTCCTGCGCGACGATCGGGCCGTGATCGACCTGCTCGTCGACGAGGTGCACGGTGCAACCGGTGAGCTTGACGCCGTAGGCCAACGCCTCACCCACCGCACGGGCGCCCCGGAAGGCCGGGAGCAACGACGGATGGGTGTTGATGACCCGATCCGGCCATCCCGCCAGGAACACGGCGGTGAGGATCTTCATGAACCCGGCCAGCACGATCACCTGGGGATCATGCTGCTCGAGTTCCGCCCGCAGACCCGCCTCCCACGTCGGCCGGTCCGGGGCGTCGGCGAGGGCGCACACGACCGTGGGGATCCCCGCGTCGCGCGCCCGGTCGAGACCCCCGGCACCTGCCCGGTCGCTGCCGACGACCACCACCTCGCCACCGAAGTCCGGGTCGGCCTCGATCGCGTCCAACAGCGCCTGCAGGTTGGTGCCCGAGCCGGACACCATCACGGCCACGCGCACAGGCGTGCGCGGGGTCGATGGCGACCTTCTCGGCACGGGCGGCGGCTCCTCGGCGGCTCGGGCGCCTCGACGGCGCGTACGCCCGGACCCTAGCCGAGCACCCCGGACCGCTAGGTCGGACCGCTAGGGTCGGGGGCCGCGCCGGGGCCGCCCTCGGGGTTGGACGGAGCCGCGAGGGGTGCCGGTGCGTGGGGACGCGGGGCTGACGCAGCGCCTGCTGCTGCGCGGTACGGGCTTCGCCGGGCTGGTCACGGCCGCCGGTGGTGGGCTGGTCCTGACCGGGGTGCTGTGTCCGTGGTACGCGGTCGTCGCCGAGGTCTCGATGCTGGGCGGCGACAGTTCACAGATAGTGGCCACGCTGCCAGGGTTCCCCGCGACCCCCGGCGGCTGGATCGCCGGAGGCCTGGGTGTGTTCGTGACGATGCTGGGCGCACTGATCGCGTTCGACCGACCCCCGCTCCGTGGTCGGCAGCTGGCGCGCTACGCCGGCGTGCTGCTCCTCGCCGTCGCGACCGTCTCCCTGGCGTGGGTGCCCGAGTTGACCGACATCGCCGCGGGCACCACGGCAGAACTGCTGGACACCGCCGACCAACTGCCCGTCGGCGTCGAACTCGAGCTCCACGCGACCGCCGCATCGGGCCCGTGGTGGGTGATGGCCGGTGCGGCAACGGTGGTCGTCGGCGCGTTCAGCGCGCGGGCCGGCTGACACGCCCCGAACACCCGGGTCGGTCGGTCGACCTGATCACGGGGCGCTCGGAGGTCCCGTGCGGGCCGTGGTCGCGGCCCGGGCCCCTCACCCCTCATCGGACAGGGCCCGAACGGCCAGGGACAGCCCGTCCCGCGCCGGCCTGGACGACCGACCACGGCTAGTGTCCGCACGTCCCGCCGCGCCTGCTCGCGACACCCCCCGAACCCACCGAGGTCGACCCGTGCCGTCTCGCCACCTTCGGACACCTGATCGGGCTCGCGATCGGGCTCGTCGCTGGTCCGCGGGCGCCGTCGCGGTCGCGCTGGCGCTCACCATCGTCCCCGGAGCGGCCGCCGAACCGTCCAGTGACGAGGTGCGCCGTGATCTCGGCCGGGCCGAGGAGCGCCTGGACGAGCTCGACGAGCAGCTCGGGCTCGCCGTGGAGCTCTACAACACCGCCCAGGTCGCGCTCGACGAGGCGACCGGGCAGCTGGACGCGACCCGGGACGAACTCACCCCCCTGCGCGAGGAACAAGCCCTGCTGGGCGACGTGGTGCAGGACCACCTGCGCCGCCTCCACAAGATGGGTCCGGCGCTCGAGCTGTCGACGGTCGTGTTCGCGGGCGACCCCACCGAGGCCGGCACCAAGGCCTGGGCCATGGGCCGCATCCTCGACGATCAGCGCACCGATCTGGAGGCCCTCGACGCCAACCGGGTCGCGCTGGACGCGGCCGAGTCGCGGATGCGGACCGAGCAGGAGCAGGCGGAAGCACGCGCCGAGGAGCAGGAGCAGGCCCGCGTCGAGGTCGAGGCGATGTTCGCACGGTCGAAGGACGAGGTCGCCGAGCTCACGGTCCTGCTGGCCGACACCGTCGAGGCCGAGCGCCGCGCCGCCGAGGAGGAACGGCGTCGTCGCGAGGCCGAGGAGGCCGCGGCCCGGGCCGCACAGCAGGAGGCGGCGCGTGAGGCCGAGCGCCAGACCGCCGCACGCGCCGCCAGGCAGCGTCAGACCGACGCCGCGACCCAGAGCACGGCGACCGCGACGCCTGCACCCTCGTCCACCAGCAGCGATCCGGCGCCCGCACCCGCGAGCAGCACCCCGGCGCCGGCAGCCGCTCCAGCACCGGCTCCGGCGCCCGCACCGTCCACCCGCCAGTCCGCCGACGTCGCGGTGCAGACGGCGCTGGCCCAGCTCGGCAAGCCCTACCAATGGGGCGGCAATGGCCCCAACAGCTTCGATTGCTCCGGTCTGACCTCGTTCGCATGGCGCGCCGCGGGGGTCAGCATCCCCCGCACCTCGGGCGCCCAGTTCTCCGGGACCAAACGCGTCACGCGCGATCAGCTCCAGCCCGGCGATCTCGTCTTCTACCATTCCCCCATCAGCCACGTGGCGATGTACATCGGGAACGGGCAGGTCGTCGAAGCACCCAACAGTGGCAACAACGTGCGCATCCGCAACGACGGTCTGACCCGGCGCGGCATCGTCGGCTATGGCCGACCCTGAACCACTGACGAGTCCTCGATGAGCCACCCATGAGCCAGCCATGAACGCCCGCCGCGTCCTCGGGGTCGACGTCGGTGGCACGTTCACCGACCTGGTCGCCTCCGACGCGGACGGCATCCGGGTCGCGAAGGTCCCCTCCACCCCCGACGACCAGGCCGAAGGCATCCTGGCCGGGGTCGAGCAGTTGGGGATCCCGCTGCCCGAGCTGGCGCGCTTCGCCCACGGCACCACCGTCGCGACCAACACGGTGTTGGAGCGCGACGGTGCCCGGACCGTGCTGATCACCACCGCAGGCTTCCGCGACCTGCTCGCCATCAGCCGTCAGGACCGGCCGCACCTCTACCGGCTGGACGCCCGCCGGCCGGATCCGGTCGTGAGCTCCGGCCAGGTCGTCGAGGCGGTCGAGCGCATCGGCTCCGACGGCGAGATCGTCACCGAACTCACCGACGCCGAGGTCGAACGGGTCGTCGAGGCGGTCCGCGCACTGGAGCCGGAAGCCATCGCGATCAGTCTGCTGTTCGGGTTCATGGTGCCCGACCACGAACAGCGGCTGCGCGAGGCGCTGGTTGCCCTGGAGGTCCCCATCACCGTCGCCAGCGACCTGCTGCCGGTGCTCCGCGAGGTCGAACGCACCTCCACCGCCGCGCTCAACGCCTACGTGGCTCCGCGGATGTCGCGCTACCTCGGCTCGTTGGAGCGTTCCCTGGGTTCGGAGGGCCTCGTCCCGGACGTCGAGGTGATGCGTTCGGGCGGCGGCACGTTCACCACGCGGATCGCGGTCCGGGAGCCGGTGCACACCCTGTTGTCGGGCCCGGCCGCCGGTGCGTGGGGCGCTGCGGCGTTGGGTTCGGCGGTCGGCGTCGAGGACCTGATCGCCTTCGACGTCGGCGGCACCTCGACGGACGTGACCCTCATCGCCGGTGCCCGGCCCGCGACCACCGCGGACGGTCAGGTCGGCGGGCTGCCGTTCGCGGTCACCACCACCGACATCCACACCATCGGCGCCGGCGGCGGGTCGCTGGCCTGGCGGGACGCGGGCGGGGCCCTGCGTGTGGGGCCGCGTTCAGCCGGCGCCGTGCCGGGCCCCGCCTGCTACGACCGTGGCGGCACCTCGGCGACGGTCACCGACGCCAACCTGGTCCTCGGCCGCCTGGACCCGGAGGTCCGCCTGGGCGGTGCGATGCCGCTGCGCGACGACCTCGCCCGGGCCGCCGTCCAGCAGTTGGCCGACGAGCTGGACCTCGATGTCGTGACCTGCGCGGAGGGCATCATCCGGGTCACCGATGCGCAGATGGCCAAAGCCCTGCGGGTCGTGTCCGTGGAACGTGGCCATGACCCGCGCCGGCTCGCGCTGGTCGCGTTCGGGGGCGCCGGACCGCTGCACCAGGCCGCATTGGCCGCCGAGCTCGGCTGCGCACAGGTCCTGATCCCACCCAACCCGGGTGTGCTGTCGGCGTTGGGGCTGTTGGCCGCTCCGGTGACCGTCGACCGTGCCCGGACCCGGTTGACGGTCGGCTCGGCGCTGCAGGCCGATCGGCTCGCCTCCGGATGGGAGGAGTTGGAGGACCAGGCCCGCGCCGCGATCGCCGAGCAGGACGTCGAGGTCGCGGCCATCCGCCGCACCGCCGACCTGCGCTACCGCGGCCAGGCCTTCGAGCTGGAGGTCGCGGCCCCCGACGGCGGGGAGGGGGTCGCTCCCGACGCCCTGATCACCGCCTTCCACGATGCCCACCTGGAGCGCTACGGCTACGACCAGCGCACCGAGGAGGTCGAACTCGTCACCCTCCGGTGCCGCGCCGAGGGTCCGGCGCCCGACCTGCCGCTGCCTCGCCTGTCCGGTGGCGGCGACGCGGAGCAGGCCGAACTCGCCCGCCGCGAGGTCGTGATCGACGGGGACACGGTGACCGCCCGCGTCCTCGACCGCCACCAGCTCGGATCCGGGGCCCGCATCGAGGGTCCCGCGGTCGTGGTGGGCCTGGATGCCACCGTGTGGGTGGCGCCCTGGCAGACCGGCGAGGTCGACGACCTCGGCATCCTGTTGTTCACCGAACGATGACCTCGCCGGAGGCTCCGCCCGGTCGGCGTGAGCCCGACACGGCAAGGTGGGACGTTCGGCCGTGGTCTCTGACCGGCGATCCCCTGCACGGTGCGGGCTTCCGGAGATCACGTCGATCAAGGGGACCTCGCTCGATGTCACATCTGTCGTGCCTTGCCGCGCGAACACGCGCCCGCGCCGCGGTGTCCCGGCGCCGTGTGGGGCTCGCCGCCCTGGCGGGTGCACTGGTGCTGACGGCGTGCGGGGCCACGGACGAGCCGCTCGGTACCTCACCGGACACCAGCGGTCCGGAGGACGACGCCGGGATCGTCGCGGAGCCCGGCACCGAGCCGGAGGCCGAGCCCGAGTCCGAGGGCGAGGAGGGGCCCACTGGGCCACCCGTCACGATCGCCTTCGCGGGTGACGTCATGTTCGAGGGGATGATCGAACCGCAGCTGGAGGCGGACCCGGCGGGGCTCCTGGCACCGATCGCGCCGGTGTTCGCCCAGGCGGACCTGACGGTCGTCAACCTGGAGACCGCGATCACCGAGCGGGGTGACCCCGAACCGAAGGGCTTCACGTTCCGCGCCCCACCGTCCGGCCTGACCGCGTTACAGCAAGCCGGGGTCGACGTCGTCTCGCTCGCCAACAACCACGGCATGGACTACGGGCAGACCGGGCTGGAGGACACCCTCGACGCGGCTGACGCGGCTGGGATGCCACTGGTCGGCGCCGGGCGCGACCTCGACGAGGCCTTCGCGCCCCACATCGCCACGATCCGCGGCCGTCAGATCGCCGTGATCGGCGCGACCCAGGTGATGGACACGATGTTCTTCGACACCTGGCCGGCGACCGACGAGCGCCCCGGTCTCGCCTTCGCCAAGCACGAGCACGAGGCCGACCTGATCGATGCCGTCACCGAGGCGCGCGAGCAGGCCGACACCGTGGTCGTCTACCTGCACTGGGGGGTGGAGGGTGAGCGGTGCCCCACGGAACGTCAGCAGGGCCTCGCCCAGCGGTTGGCCGACGCCGGCGCCGACATCGTGGTCGGCACCCACGCCCACCGGCTGCAGGGCACCGGGATGCTCGACGACACCCTGATCGACTACGGCCTCGGCAACTTCGTGTTCTACAGTCAGCACTCCCCGGGGATCGACTCGGGGGTTCTGCTGGTCACGGTCGAGGGCCAGGAGATCATCGATCACGAGTGGGTGCCGGCGACCCTCCGGGAGGGCATCCCCCATCCCCTCGAGGGCGACGAGGCCGCGGCGGCGATCGACGACTGGGCCGAGCTACGCGACTGCACCGGGCTCGAGCCGGGTTGACCCGCCTCACGGTCGACACGTGGTCTTCGGGTCGGTCGGCGGTCAGCGGGCCGGGAGCGACACGGGGTCGATCTCGAAGGGCAGCATCTCCCGACAGGTCCCGTAGGCCTCGACGAGTTCGTCACGGCTCTGCGCACCGATGAACAGGGTGCCGATGTCGTAGCGGTAGCTGCTCTGGTCGGCCAGTTCGGACAGCCGGTCCCCGACCTCCACCGCGATGCGCACATGGGTCCCGGGGAACCGCTCGACCACCCGCGCGACCTCGTCGTCACTCGGGACCCGCCGCACGATGCCGTCATCCATCTCCTCGGTCCACAGGAAGCACTTGGCCGCGACCGTGAAGTCGCCGCGCCGATGGGGAAGCCTGGGCGGCCGTCCGAAGGCGACGTCGAGCGCCACCTCGTGGTTGGACATCCCGTCGACCTTGACGAACAGCTCCGAGTGCGACTGGGAGATCCGGGGGTTGGCCTCGACGAGCCAGAGCCGGTCGTCGTGCTCGTCGTACATGAACTCGATGTTCCAGGCGGCGTTGTCGTAGCCGATGTGACGGAGGTAGCGCTCACTGGCATCGATCATGCGGTCCTGCACCTGCTCGGGCATGCTGGTGGCCGGATATTCGTAGCGGGAGAAGTGACGACCGTGTTCGTCCTTGGGCGAGTCGATCACCCCGTGCACGGCGAACTCCCCCTTGGACATGGCGCCTTCGACGGTGGCCTGATCGCCGGAGATGATCTGCTCCGCGATGCAACAGTTGCCGGAGTCCGCAGCGATCTGTTCGGGGAGCTCGACCATGCCCAGGACCTCGTTGAACGGGTCCCCGAAGGCCCGGATCCTCTCCCGGATCTCGGCCAGGGCCTCGCGGAAGTCCCGGGCGCTCTCGGTCCTGAACCCGAGCTGTGACGAGTGGGACTTGACCGGTTTGATCCAGAACGGGTAGTCGAGATCGATACCCGACAACGCGTCGTCATCGAACGGGTCGAACCCCGCGAACGCGGGCGTCACCTCGGGGACGCTGGCGCGCTGCTCGAGGCGACTCCAGTGCTTGTGCTCACAGGCCACCACCGTTTCCAAAGGTGGGACGGGAAGCCCACGCTCGCGACCGAGTACCCGGGCGAGCACAGAGGTCGGGAAGTCCCAGTGGGCGACGATCGCGTCGACGCTCCCACCGACCTCGTCCAACTGCTCCCGCGCGCGTTCCAGCAGATCAGCGAACCGGTGCTCGGGCCGGGTCACCACCTCGGGAGGAAGCAGTTGGTGGAAGTCCATCTGATCGGCATGGGTGACCGTCTCGAGTTGGTCACGCTGGAACTCGTTCATGCCGACCACGAACACCTGGCCGCGACGTTCACCGGTCATCGGGATCCCTTCTCCGGGACCGCGAGAGTGGCGGGCGTCGACGACCCGGCGGCGGTGCCGACCTGACCGGTCGGCGGTCGACCGGTCATCCCAACTGGCCGAGGTGGCGTACCGGCCGTCACCGCGGCCGACCTGCCCGCGATCGGACGCCACGTCACCGGCAGCCGGATGGATGACCCCCACGCGAACAGCGCTCGACCTGACGCCGGGACTCCTCGACCCCGTCCGATGGCACTATCTTCACCTCCGCCACTGGTCCCGCGACGCGGGTTCCGGTCGGCATCCTGGACGGGTTCGGCAGCGCAGCCCGTCACCCCCTTCGGGCCCCTGTGGGAGCTGCCATGCCACGAATCCATGCCCTGACCCACGAGGCGATCTTCCGGGCCTCGCCCACGGCGACCCTCGTGCTGGACCTCGACCTGTGCATCCTCGACGCGAACCCGGCGTACCTACGCATGACCGGTCGCGAGCTCGAGGAACTGGTCGGCACCTACCTCTTCGAGGCGTTCCCCGGCAACCCCGACGACCCCGACGGGGACGGCAGCGACAACATCCGCGCCTCCATGCAGCGCGCACTCGACACCGGCCAGGCCGATGGCATGTGGGTTCAGCGCTACGACATCCCGACGTCCCGGCCGTCGGAACCCTTCGAGGAGCGGTACTGGAGCCCCGTCAACACCCCCGTGCTGGACGCCGACGGCCGGCCGATCGGGATCCTGCACACCGTCGAGGACGTCACCCCGTTCCGCGACGACCTCGTCAAGGCCCTCGGGTTCTACCGTGCGGCCGCCGCGTCGGGTGAGGAGCCGTCCGTGGAGCTCGATCGACGCTTCGCCGACCACGCGGCCGCCACGCTGAGCAACACCCGACTTTTCTCGGACCTGGTCACCGAGGTCGAGCAGCTCCGGGAGGCCCTGACCTCGCGTGCCACGATCGAACAGGCCAAGGGCATCCTGATGCTCCGGACCCGGTGCACGGCCCAAGAGGCGTTCGAGTTGTTGTCCCGGCGATCCCAGGAACGCAACGTCAAGTTGCGGGACGTCGCCGCCGAACTCGTCGCGATCGCGGCGCGGGTCGAGACCCCGAACGGCCGCGAAGCCGCGCACCATTAGGCTGGCCGCCATGGCCACCCACGACGTCGATCCGATCACCCTCGAGGTGGTTCGCAACGCCCTGGTCGGGATCGCCGAGGAAGCCGGCGCCGCACTACGACGGACCGCCTACTCCCCCAACATCAAGGAACGCATCGACTGCTCGACCGCGGTGTTCGACGCGGACGGACGCATGGTCGCCCAGGCCGAACACATCCCGGTGCACCTCGGGTCGATGCCCCTGTCGGTGCTGGCCGCGCGGGAGGGGTTCGACGACCGTCTGGACCCGGGCGACCAGATCCTGGTCTCGGACCCGTTCGCGGGTGGCACCCACCTGCCCGACTGGACGCTCGTCGCGCCGGTCCACGACGACGACGGTCGCCTGCTCGGCTACGCCGCGAACCGGGCCCACCACTCGGACGTGGGCGGCTCCGCGCCCGGGTCGATGCCGGCCGGTGCCACCGAGATCTTCGAGGAGGGCCTGCGCATCCCTCCCGTGAAGCTGTACGTCGCCGGCGAGGAGTCCGCGGACCTCGTGGCGATCCTGCTGGCCAACACGCGCACCCCGCGGGAACGTCGCGGCGACATGCGCGCCCAGGTCGGGGCCAACCA
>PWLR01000051.1 GCA_003558435.1 Nitriliruptoraceae bacterium
ACTGGTGAACGTAGATAGCGACGCTGTCGAACTGGGCGGCGACGTTACCACGACCGATGACAATGTGACCTTTGCCGGAACGGTAACGCTGACAGGCGATGTGGCGATAGATACCGGTGCGGGCGACGGCGATATCATGTTCGACGATACCGTTGACGGCGCTTTTGCCCTGATATTGACGGCCGGCGACGGCGAGGTTGAATTACAGGAACAGGTCGGCGGAACCGATCCGCTTGCAGAACTGGCGGCCGAAGGGGCGTCGATTTTCCTGAGCGGCGTCAATACCACCGGCGATCAGAGCTACGATGTCACCGGGCTGGATGCCGATGATAATAAGATAAGCCTCACAGGCGATTATATCAGCACGAACGGCGATATAGCGTTCAATGAGAACGCCGGCCGAACCGACGTCCCGCCGGTTGCAACCATCTATGGACGCGACGCGAATGCGGACGTGACCATCAGCGCCGAGAACGGCGACTTCATCATGGGCATGAACGAGAAACTCTCCGTGGCCGGCAACCTGACCATCGAAGCCCAAACGGCCGTGCTGAGCGACCTGAGCGCGCTGAATCACCTGAGCGTCGTTGCCGGCCGTATCGTCCTGCTCGACCGCGCCTCCGGCCGCGTGCTCAACAGCGATGGCAGCCTGTCAACGGACGGCGGACTCGACTTCGTGGCCAATACGATGCACTTCAGGGGCCTGCCGGAAACTTCCGGCGTGGCGCGTATGGCGACCAGAAGCGGTTATGCCAGTGGCGTGCCGCACGAATTCGCCGTGCATAAGTTCGGACGGATCACGCTGGACAGGCTCACGAATCCGAATACGGGCGATTTTGATCTCGACCTGCAGATCGAAGGCCCGACGACCCTGCTGGTGCCGGAGGCATCGACGGTCATCGTGCCGGATATCGGCCCCGTGATGCTTATCGATATGTTCGTCGAGCCGACCATAACTCTGGACCTGCCGGACGATTGGAGGCGCATGTGAGTTGAAGCCGGAAACCTCGTTGAAGCAGTCCGTGATCCACGGGATCACGGACTGTTTTTTTTTTGCTTTGGAGTAAGGCGTTTGTCTGGCGCCAGGCGCAGTTCAGGGTATCGCTTTCCGCTGTCAGCCGCTTCCTTTGCGCTGGCAGCGATTACGTATTATCGTGTTCTGAACATTCCATTGTATCGCTGCCGGCCCTGAAAGGGACCGACAGCGAATGGCAGCGGTTACGTATTGTTTGTGGATTGCGTATGGCCAGTTCTGAGGCCCGGTGCAGACCAGAGTATCGCTTCCCGCTGTCGGCCGCTTCCTTTGCGCTGGCAGCGGTTTCGTATCAGCGTGTTCTGCCGTCCGGCGCAGTCCATTGTATCGCTTCCGGCCCTTGAAAGGGACCGGCAGCGAATGGGAGTCGATATCGGTGCTATAAGGCCTACCACAGCGACCAGAATGTCGGTTCGGGTTCCGGTTCTTTTCCTTCGCGTTCCTGGGCCAGTCGCTCCAGTTCTGATGCGTGCGCTTCCATTTTCTCGGCGTTGATTATATGTGCTTTTTGCACACTCTTATGTTCCTGTATCTGGTGTTCAATCGCGCGGACGTGTCCGGCCAGGGTGTCGCGCTGGGCTTGAATCGTGCCCAGCCGGTTTTGCCATCGTCGGACGGTGATTCTCATCTTGTGCGCTTCCCGCGGTGGCCGTCCGGCCTGTTCAGCCTCCAGCTTCTGAACTTCGGTTTTCAGCTCCTGGATTCTGGAATCGAGTTCACCCATACGGCGCCGGAGTTGTTTCATACTCTCCCGGGATGCTTCTATCGTATGGTCCAGGTCCTTTATGTCGGTGCGCAGACCCGCCGCATGTGCGCGTTTGCCTCTGGCTCTCTGCCGAAGCTGGCTGGAACTACCGGTTACGTGTTCACGGGGTAACTGGCAAGAAAAGAGAAACATATAAATCAATCCGGTTGCAATCAGCTGTATACTTTTTGCGTGCATGTCATCGCACCTCTTAACTGTTTTTCTTTATATTGCGAAACTTCCCCATTATTATTATCATATATGGGTATGCAATGCAAGAGAACGCCCGGTATTTTTTAAAGCGGCATTCGATCGGGCCGTGTTCAGCAGAATGCCGATAACTCTCAAAGTGCGAAGGGAACAAAAAATGGCGAACACAAAAATAGCAGTGAACGGTGCGGCGGGCCGGATGGGACGACGAGTTATCGCTATGGTCGCACGGGATGATGAATGTGAGCTGGTATGCGCTCTGGAACGTGAGGATGACGTTGAGATGTCGCGCGATGCAGGGCAGGTGGCCGGTATCGGGCCGATGGGAGTGGATATCGGGACCGAGTTGAGGGGGGCGCCGGATGTTTTGATCGATTTTTCTACCCCGACATCCTGCCTCAGACGATTGGAAGAATGTGCGGCCGCTTCCGTTGCGGCCGTCGTCGGCACGACGGGCTTTGATGATGGCGGGAAAGAGCAACTTGAGTTTTTTTCCGAAAAGATACCGGTCCTCGTGGCTCCGAACATGAGCCTCGGTGTGAATTTGATGTTCAAGCTCGTGCCACAGGTCGCAGCGTTATTGGGGGAAGGTTACGATATTGAGATAGTAGAGTCCCACCATAGGGAAAAAAAAGACGCACCCAGCGGTACCGCCAGGAAATTGGTTGAAGCCATTTGCGCGGCGCTCAGCCGGCGTGCACATGACGCGGTATTCGCGCTCGAGAATA
>PWLR01000105.1 GCA_003558435.1 Nitriliruptoraceae bacterium
AGACCTGACGGACGTGCCGCGCGTGCCTGGCCCGATCCTCTTCGAGTTCCTGCCAGCCGCCGCGGCCATAACCCATCGAACGGGCGAGGGTCTCGAACTGCGAGTGCACGTTGGGGATCACATCCACGTCGCGATGGCGCAACAGGTAGAGCCGGTTGCGCAACTCGGAGACGAAGTGGTAGCCGTCACGCAACCAGCGGGCGTCCTGGTGTTCGATCAGGGAGGCGTCCTGCAGGGCGTCCAGGGCCTGCATCGTCGAGGCGGTCCGGATCCCGGGATCGTTCGCGCCGTGTCGCTGCTGGAGCAACTGCACCGTCCACTCGATGTCGGACAGACCACCGGGGCCGAGCTTGAGGTGCCGGTGGGCAGCCACGCGCCGCGGGATGCGTTCCTTCTCGAGGCGGGCCTTCATGCGGCGCATCGGCGGTGCCGGGTCGATGTCCGGTCCAGGGAAGGCGAAGGCGCGCGACTCGGCCACCAGCCGCCCGCCGAGGTCGCGGTCCCCGGCCACGTGCCGGGCCCGGATCAGCGCCTGGTGTTCCCACGGTTCGGACCACCGCCGCCAGTAGGTCACGTACGAGGGCAGCGATCGCGACAGCGCCCCGCCCTTGCCCTCGGGCCGCAGGTCCGCGTCGACCTCGAACGCCGTGCCCTCCCCCGTGATCGCCGACAGCGAACGCATCACGTTACCGACGATCTCGAGCGCCAGCTTGGTCGCGTCCCGCTCGTCGGCGCCCTCGACCACCTCGTGGACGAACAGCACATCCAGGTCGGAGACGTAGTGCAGTTCACGGCCACCGAGCTTGCCCATCCCGATGATCGCGATGCTCACCGGCAGCTCGTCGGGCGACTCCAGGCCCCGCTCACGGGCACGCTTGCGCAACTCGTCCCGCAGCGCGCCGGTCAGGCAGGCCTCGCCCAGCGCGGTCAACTCCTCGGCGATCCCCCCGATGGTGCTCACCCCCGACAGATCCCGGAGCACGATGCGCAACAGTTCGAGCCGCTTGAACCGGCGCAGCGCCGCGGTGGTGTCCTGCCAGTGGAGGCGTGCCACCGCCATCCGCACCAGATGCTCCCGGTCACGAGGGGTCGTGCGTAGCTTCTCGTCCCGGAGCCAGTCCACCCCCTGGGGCTGACCGATCAGCAACTCGCCGGCGACCCGGCTGGTACCGAGCACCCGACCGAGCAGGTCGGCCGCCGCCGGGTGATCGCGCAGGTAGCCCAGCAGTTCGCCGGTGTTGCCGTGCTTGTCGACCAGTTCGCGGAACGAGGCCAGGCCGGTGTCGGGATCCGGCGTGTCCTGCAGGACCTGCAGGACCGCGGGCAGCACGGCTCGCACCGTCCGGGCCCGCCGGCTGACCCCTGCCGTCAACGCCTGGATGTCGCGCAGGGCGGTCCGGCCATCGCGGAAGCCGAGCGCGGTGAGCCGCGTGATCGCGGCGTCCTCGCCCATCGCGATGACCTCGCCGGGGACGCTCACCCCGGTCGCGGCGGCGGTCACCGCGGCATGGGTCTCCAGCACGGGCCGGTAGAAGAGCTTCGCATGGAGTTCCCTGACCCCGCTCTGGACCTTGTGGAGATCGGCCAGGAACGGCTCCCGGGCGGGTTTGGCGGATTCCGCCCGGTAGCCGAGGGATCGGGCGAGCCACTCCTGCCGATCGAGGTCGGCGGGGATGGTGTGGGTACGCCGCTCGTGCGCGAGCTGGAGGCGGTGCTCGACCGTTCGCAGCAGCCGGTAGGCGGACGCGAACGCCGCAGCGTCCGAGTCGTCCACGTACCCGTTGCTCACGAGGGCCTCGAGGGTCTCGAGGGTGCCCGTCAGCCGCAGCGAACGGTCACCGCGTCCATGTACCAACTGCAGCAGCTGGACGGCGAACTCGACGTCCCGGATCCCCCCGGGACCGAGTTTCAGTTGCCGTTCCTTGTCCCGCCGGACCTCCGGCCTGCTCTCGATCCGCGACTTCATGGCGCGGATCTCGGCGACGACATCGGGATCCAGTTCCTCCGGGTAGACGAACGGTGCCGCCGCAGCCAGCCACCGCTCCCCCAGCTCCAGGTCGCCCGCCACCGGGCGTGCCTTCAGCAGTGCCTGGAACTCCCATGTCTTGGCCCACCGCTCCCAGTAGGCGACGAACGAGCCGATCGTACGCGACAGGGCGCCTGACCGTCCCTCCGGACGCAAGGTGGGGTCGACCTCGTAGGCACGACCCATCGTCGTGGAGCTGTTGAGCAGCTCCAGGACCCGGGAGAGCACCTGCACGACCTCACGGCCGGCGTCGGCGTCCTCATGACCGTCGAGTGCCTCGTGGACGAACACCACGTCGACGTCGGACACGTAGTTGAGTTCACGCCCGCCGAGCTTGCCCATCCCGATCACGGCGATCTTCGCGATCGGGGACCCGGCGGTGAGCTGATGATGGACACCCCGGAGCGCGCCGGTCAGCACGCCCTGGGCGAGTCCCGCGAGCTCGGCTGCGACCTCGGGCAGCTTGGCGACGCCGGTGAGGTCGCGGGCCGCGATGTCCGCCGTCGCACGACGCCGGATGGCGGCGATACCGGAGGCCTGCTGTACGGGATCCTCGGAGGCGGCGACGGCCCCGGCGACCGCATCCGCGGTCGACGCGACGTCGACGCTGTCGAGGGTGCGCAGGGAATCGACCGCGTCGGCGTACCGACTGATGAGCTCGCCGAGGGGTCGGGAGACCCCGGCCACCGCCACCACGCGCGCGAACCACGAGGCGTCGTCGCGCACCGCCGCGTACAACTCCGGCTGTTGGATCGCGAGCCCGGTCACGCAGCTCAGCGCGTCCGATGGCGAAGCGGCCTCGGACACCGCGGCCAGCACCACATCATCGAGGTGGCCCTCGTCGGCCAGCCCGGCCTCGATCATCGACGGCAGGGCGGTATCCGGATCGAGACCGGCCTTGGCCAGGCGTGCGCGGACCGACGGTTTGCGGGGAGCAGTCATCGCCGCGCCTACAGCAGTGGCAGATAGCGATCGAGTTCGAACGCCGTGACGTGGGACGAGTACTCGTTCCACTCCCGACGCTTGTTCGCGATGAAGTACGAGAAGAGGTGCTCGCCGAGCGTCTCGGCCACCAACTCCGAGCTCTCCATCAGCTTCAGCGCCTCGCCGAGGCTGGTGGGGAGACGTTCGATCCCACCGGCGGCACGTTCGGCCGCGGTCAACTCGAAGTTGTTCTCCTCGGACTCGTCAGGGAGTTCGTAGCCTTCCTCGATGCCCTTCAGGCCTGCCGCGAGGATGACCGAGAGGGCCAGGTAGGGGTTGGCGGCCGGATCCGGGGAGCGGTACTCGATGCGCGTCGAGGTGTCCTTGCGCGGCTTGTACATCGGGATACGCACGAGTGCGCTGCGGTTGGAATGCCCCCAGGAGACAAACACCGGAGCCTCGCCCGACGGCAGCGGACCGTGGAGTTGCGACGACAGACGCTTGTAGGAGTTCACCCACTGGTTGGTCACCGCGGTGATCTCTCGTGCGTGCTTGAGCAACCCCGCGGTGAACGCGCGCCCGGTCTTCGACAGGTGGTAGGGGTCCGAGCCGTCGTGGAAGGCGTTGTTGTCCCCTTCGAACAGCGACAGGTGCAGGTGCATGGAGCTGCCATACTGGTCCTCCATCGGTTTGGGCATGAAGGAGGCGTAGACGCCCCGCTGCAAGGCCGTCTCCTTGACCACCAGCCGGAAGGTCATGATGTTGTCGGCCATGGTGAGCGCGTCCGCGTAGCGCAGGTCGATCTCGTGCTGGGAGGGCGCGACCTCGTGGTGCGAGAACTCCACGCTGATGCCCATCATCTCGAGCATGTTGATGGCCTGCCGACGGAAGTCCTGCTGGACGTCCAACGGCGTCATGTCGAAGTACGACCCGTCGTCCAACGGGACGGTGTGCTTGCTGTCCTCGAAGAGGAAGAACTCCATCTCCGGGTGGACGTAGAAGGTGAAGCCCATCTCGCCGGCCCGAGCCAGCGTGCGCTTGAGCACGAAACGGGGATCGGCGGCGAAGGGTTGACCGTCCGGTGTGAGGATGTCGCAGAACATCCGGGCCACGCCCTGCGACTCCGGCCGCCACGGCAGCACCTGGAAGGTGGCCGCATCCGGCACCACCAGCATGTCGGCTTCCTGGACCCGCACGAACCCGTCGATCGCGGAGCCGTCGAAGCCGATGCCCTCCGTGAAGGCGTTCTCGAGCTCGGAGGCCGTGATCGCGACGCTCTTGAGGAAACCGAGGACATCGGTGAACCACAGCCGGATGAAGCGCACATCGCGCTCCTCGACGGTTCGCAGCACGTACTCCTGTTGCTTGTCCACACCACGCTCCTGCCACGCGACCGAAAGCTCCCGACCGGCGTCGGGCGGTCCTCCGGCATCGTAGTGAGCCGCGGACAACCGGCCGACGTCGCCGGTCGGCACCCCGATGTGGCCGCGCGGTCGTTGCATCATCCGCGCCATCCGTGGGCAGTGCGCCGGGGCCCGACGCGGCGATCCCCGCCGGGCCGGAAGGCCGGGCGGGGACGCCACGCATCGACGCGACGACCGACACCGTCGGATCGATGCGCCTCGTGCATCGTCACGCGCGTGGCCGTGGAGGCGTCGGATGGTCGGGGGCGAACACCTCGGACGGTCAGCTGCGGCTGGTCACCGCTTCGGGGTACCCGGCCACACCGTGCTCGTGAACGTCGAGACCCTCGATCTCCTCCTCCTCGGAGACGCGCAACTGGCCCATGGCCTTCAGCGTGCCGAACAGGATGGCGGACGCGATCCCGACCCAGGCGATCACGCCCACGATCCCGATCAGCTGTGCGAGCAGTAGTTCCGCACCGCCGCCGAAGAACAACCCACCGTCGGTCGCCGCGAGGCCGACCCACAGGGTCCCGAGGATGCCGCACGTGCCGTGGACGCTGACCGCGCCGACCGGGTCGTCGATCTTCAGCGAGTCGATCATGGTGACCGACACGGAGACCACGACACCGGCCAGGAGCCCCACCAGGGCCGCCATGTTGAACGACACCGCGTCGGCTCCCGCCGTGATGCCCACCAGACCCGCCAGGATGCCGTTGGCCATCATCGCCACGTCCCATTTGCCGTGCACCAACCGGGAGAAGATCCCGGCGGCGGAGCCACCGGCGCCACCGGCCAGCGCGGTGGTGACGATCACGAAACCGATCAGCTCGCCGTCGAGTTCCAGCACCGAGCCACCGTTGAACCCGAACCAGCCGAAGAACAGCAACAGGGTGCCGAGGGCGCCCAACACGATCGAGTGTCCGGGGATGGCGCGCGCCTTGCCGGTCTTGGCGTCGAACTTGCCGATACGCGGGCCGAGGAACGCGGCACCGACCAGGCCGGCGACACCGCCGGTGAGGTGCACGATGGTGGAGCCGGCGAAGTCGGCGAAGCCGAGTGCATCGATCCAGCCTCCACCCCAGGTCCAGGCGCCGACGATCGGATAGATGAGACCGGTCATCACGACCGCCACCGCGACGTAGGCGCCGAACTTCATGCGTTCGGCGACCGCGCCGGAGACGATCGTCGCGGCGGTGGCCGCGAACATCGCCTGGAACGCGAAATCGATCTCCAGGGTGTAGCCGGTCTCGGCCGTGTCATAGGGGGCATTGGTCAGGAAGAAGCCGTCGGTGCCGAACAGGCCCGCCACCTGCTCCCCGTACATGATCCCCCAGCCGATGGCGTAGTAGACGAGGATCCCGAGCGAGATCGTCATCAGGTTCTTGCCGATGATGTTCGCCACGTTCTTCTGCCGGGTGAACCCGGCCTCGAGCATCGCGAACCCGGCGTGCATGATGAAGACCAGCACGGTGGAGACCATTAGGTAGAGCACGATGGTCGCGACCGCCAGATCCTCCAGTGAGATGCCATCTTGCGCGAACGCAGGCGTGCCCACGAGCAGCACGAGTGCGGACGTCACCACCCCCAACTTGAGCAGACGCTTCACGGTGTTCCTCCAGATGTGTCGTCGGTCGGACAGTGCGGCGGCTCGGTCGACCCCGCTGAGCTGGCGTGGGGTCGGGCTTGCGGTGACGTGCGCTTCGCACGGCGATCCGCTCCGGCTGCCCGGTACGTTGAGGGACGCTACGGACGAGCCGTTTCCCCTCTGTTGAACCGGCGTTTCGGCCATGTTTCGTCAGCAACCGCTCGTTCGACGGTCCTCGCGTCGCCAGCTGCCGCGGTCCGAGGCGGTCTCCCGCACCACACCGATGGAGGGTCGTCCCCGTGGCATTCCGGCTCGCACTCGGCCAGATCGATGCTCGCGTCGGCGACATCGACGGCAACGTGGAACGTGTGCTGTCCGCCTGGCGGGATGCCGCCGAGCTCGGCGCCGACCTCGTGGTCTTCACCGAGCTCACGGTCACCGGCTACCCGCCCGAGGACCTGCTCCTCAAGCGCGAGTTCGTCGACGCCAACCTCGAGGCGATCGAGCGACTGGCGTCCGAGGGACCGACGGGCACCGTCGCCGTGGTCGGGTACGTCGGGGCCGGACAGGGTGACACCACCGACCAGGAACACTGGGACGTGGCGGTCGCGACCCGGGGGATGACGAACTCGGCGGCGGTGCTGGCCGACGGCGGCCTGGCGGCCACCTACGACAAGCTGCGACTGCCGAACTTCGGCGTGTTCGACGAGGCGCGCTACTTCACCCCGCGGGACCGGCCCTGCGTGGTGACCGTGGCGGGGGTGGACGTCGGCATCACCATCTGCGAGGACCTGTGGAGCGAGGACGGGCCGGTCACCACCGCAGCCCGTGCCGGGGCGCAGGTGGTCGCCAACCTCAACGCCTCGCCCTATCACCGCCGCAAGCGCGACGAACGCGAGCGCTGGGTTCGACACCACGCACGGACCCACGCGGTGCACATCGCGTACTGCAACGTGGTCGGAGGTCAGGACGAGGTCGTGTTCGACGGGGACTCGATGGTGGCCGCACCCGATGGCACGATCCTCGCCCGCGGTGGCCAGTTCGTCGAGGACCTCGTGGTCATCGACCTCGACGTCGAGCCTGCGTCGGCCCCGCGAGGCATCGTCGACCTCGCCGGAGCCCACAGCTCGAGCGACGCACCAGGTCCCCGCGTCGCGCTGTCACCCCGGGTCGAGCCCGATCGTCTCGACGCCATCGGCGAGGTGTGGGAGGCATTGGTGCGCGCCACCCGGGACTACTGCCACCGCAACGGCTTCGGCGACGCCGTGGTCGGGCTCTCCGGCGGGATCGATTCGGCCGTGGTCGCCGCATTGGCCGCGGATGCCCTCGGGGGCCGGCACCTCACCGGTGTCGCCATGCCCTCGCCCTACTCGTCGGACCACTCCCTCGCGGACGCCGCGCAACTGGCGGACAACCTCGGTTGCACCTACCACGAGATCGCCATCGGGCCGGCCCTGTCAGCAGCCAGTCAGGAGCTGGACGAGCTGGTCGTCACCGGCTTCGCCCGGGATGACGGCCGCCAGGCCGGGGTGGCCTACGAGAACATGCAGTCACGACTGCGCGGCCTGACGCTGATGGCGTTGTCGAACGAGCACGGCTCGATCGTGCTCACCACCGGCAACAAGTCCGAGTACGCCGTGGGCTACGCGACCCTGTACGGCGACATGGCCGGTGGGTTCGCTCCCATCAAGGACGTGCCGAAGCTGCTGGTCTACGAACTGGCCCGCTGGCGCAACCGCGAGGTGGAGACGATCCCCGCCGCCACCATCGAGAAGCCACCCTCAGCCGAGCTGCGGCCGGGGCAGATGGACAGCGATTCGCTGCCCGACTACGAGACGCTCGACGACGTCATCCGGGCCTACGTGGAGCTCGACCTCGGTATCGAACGCATCGTCGCCCGCGGCCACGACCGCGACGAGGTCCGTCGGCTCGTGCAGTTGATCGACCGGGCCGAGTACAAGCGGCGCCAGGCCGCACCGGGCCCGAAGATCACCGAACGTGCCTTCGGTCGGGACCGGCGGGTACCGATCACCAACGGCTGGCGCGGATGACCCTGCTCCTGTAGGCCGATGCTCGACGGCAGGCCGATGCTCAGCGACCGGTGACGTGGCTGAAGGTCGGGACCGGACGCGAGGCCACGGCCGAGGGGCGACAGAACCAGGCCGCGATCGCCACGATCACGGCGACCACGCCGAACGCCAGCGCCGGCGAGGTCACGTCGGCCAGCCCCCCGTTGAGGCCCGCGGCGATGGGACGCGAGCCGAGGAACGCCACGGACCACAACGCCATGACGCGGCCTCGCAGTTCGTCGGGGAGCCGCTGCTGGAGTTGCGTGCTCAGGCTCGTCAGCGACATCGTCATACCCGAACCACCGACACCGAGGGCGACGACCGCGAACGCCGGGGTCGGACTCAGCGCCGTGGCCAGCAACCCGGTCGCGAGCAGCCCGAGGCCGAGCGTGGCGAGCCGTGAGAGCCCGAGCCGACGGCGGAGCGGTCCGAGCACCGTGAAGGCCAGGCCCGCCCCCACCCCGAACGACGACGCGAAGAGCCCGACGAGCGTCGATCCGGCGCCGAACCCGGCGGACAGGGAGGGGGTCAAGGTGATCACCGGATCGGCGCCCACGCCGATGGCCGCGACACCGACCAGCAGCAACCAGATGGCCCGATCCTCCCGTAGGTAGGCGATCCCGGCCCGCACGCGCCGGTCGGCTCCGTTCGCACGCGCACGGGTCTCGATGTGCAGGGGGAGCAGCAGCAACGCGAACACCACGTTGGTGGCGGCCGCGAGCGCGAAGGCCGAGGCCGGCCCCGCGGTCGCCGCGATGAGCGCGCCGATCGCCGGACCGCCGGCGCGCGCGACCGTGAACGGGATGCTGTTGAGCGCGACCGCCGAGGCCAGTTCGTTCGGGCGGACGAGCGCCGGGATCAACGCGTTCATCGCCGGGCCGCCGACCACGAAGCCGATGCCCACGATCAACGCGGCGAGCACCACCACCCACGCTCCGGGGAGGCCGTCGACGCCCGCCACCCAGATGGCGATCGCCAGCGATCCGGACCCGGCGGCCGCGATCAGCCGTCCGAGGATCACCTGGCGGCGTCGATCGCCCCGGTCGGCCAGTGCCCCGCTGAGCGGCGCGAACAGCAGTTGCGGCCCGAACTGCGCGACGCTCACCATCCCGACCACGAACGCGGAGCCCGACAGCTCGTAGGCGAGGATCGCCGCCACGATGTTGTGGACCCAGATGCCGGCCGTGGACAACAACTTGCCGGCGAAGAAGGGCCCGAAGGTCGGATCGGCCAGGAGCCGGAACGAGCCCCTCGGGTGGGGCGGTTCGGCATCGTCGGACGACGAGGGGGCGATGGTCGTGGTCGTGGACGGCGTGCTCGGCGTGTTGCGGGTCATGCAGAACCTTCGAGCTGATCGAAACCGGCGATGAGTGCGGTGAGTTGACGCACGAGGAGGTCGAGCTCGTCCTCGCTCCAGTCACCCGTGACCTCGGCGAGCAGTTCGCGGCGTCGCTCCGTCGCACGGTCGAGCAACTCCGTGCCCGTCGGGGTGAGGTACAGCCGGGCCCGTCGGCGATCGTCGGTGCACGCCCGGCGCTCGAGGAACCCGGAGCCGACCGCCCGATCGACCACCCGGCTGGCGGTCGAAGGATCGATGGTGAGCACCTCCGCCACCTCACCGATCGACGGCGCCTCCTCGTGGCGCTGGACCGTGCGCAGCAGCCGGAGGGTGGCGAGCTCCACCCGGCCGGGCAGCGCGTCCAGCAGTCGCGCGCGATACCCCGGGCGCAGCAGCACGCGTCGGATCGCCACCAACGCGTCGTCGAGCGCGTCGTGGCGCGAGGTGTCACGGGTCCCTGGTGGCGATGCCGCTGATGCGGTCATCGCCGTGGTCGTTCCGGAGGGAAGCATCGTCGTCGTCTCGCTCGTCTCGGTCGTCGTTCCGGTGATCGTCCCGGTGATCGTCTCGGTCGCCTTCATAGATATGTGTGTACCACACATGTATCCGACCGTGCGCCGGAGGGGGTACGAACGAACCCGGTCACGACCGCTCGATACCGCCGAACCCGTCCGTATCCCCGAACGAGTCCGGACCGATCGGACCCCCCGGTAGGTCGTCGAGGTCGCTCACCTCACGCACCTCGTGCGCGGCACACACGCGCAGCACCCGCGCGGCCCGCTTGGCCGTGCGTGCGTCATCGACCCGGACCCCGACCGCGACCGCGCCGGGAACCATCGGCGAGAACGTCCGTTCCCATGATGTCGCCATCGTCGGGATCGTCAGCAGTGCGGTCAACACGCCCACGCCCGCACCGAAGAACGCACCGCCGCCCGCACCACTGGCGACGGTCGTGACACTCGGGGAGGTGGTCAGTGCCAGCAGAACCGCTCCGAACAGCCCGCCCGGGAGGATCCCCCACGCCAGCCCACGGAGCACCCGCCCCCCGACGGCCAGCGAACTCCCCCGATCGGTCTGCCGGTCGGCGTACCGTCCGGCGGTGACGACCTCGACCGGGCCCAACAGTTCGATCGCGCCGCCGTCCACGCCGGCGCGGGAGAGCCGCTCGATGGTCCCGCGCGCGGTGCGACCGTCGTGGTGGAGCGCCACGAGGTCCGGCTGGCCGGAGCGGTGTCCCACAGCTCGTCCTCCTGTCCCGCACGGTCGGTCACGTCGTTCCGGGCCCACGGGGCCAGGATGCCCGACCCGGGCCGCAACGGCACGGCACCCGGCGGATGTTCGCCGTGCCCGGCGTCAGAGCCGACACCACGGGCGGCCCGGCCGGACGAACGTGCTTGGGACATCCGGACCCGGCACACTGCGCGGACCACCGATGACGTACCGCTGGACCCGTGGCGAGCCTGGAGAGGATCGCCGGCTCGGGC
>PWLR01000031.1 GCA_003558435.1 Nitriliruptoraceae bacterium
ACCGTATCGATGTCGGGGTACGCACCGAGGACCTGCACTTCTTCGACCCCGAATCCGGCGCCGCACTGCGCTGAACGACACGGCGCGCCGCGGCGCGCCATGTCCAGTGGCGGCCGTATCCTCGCCGGGTACGGCCGCCGAAGCTGGTGGGAGCGTGGTCCCAGGAGGTCATAGGTGCGGTTCCAGCTCACCGCTCGCACCGGGCACCCGGATTTCCTCGACCTTCCCTGGGACGAGCCGCTGGCCGAGTGGGAGCACGAACGTCTCATGGAGATGCCGATGGGCATCCACCGTCACGTCGTGCGCACCGTCGCCTACGGCGATCGTTTCTACCACTTGAAGGAACTGCCGCGCCGGTACGCCGATCGCGAATGGACCTTCCTGCGCCACCTGAAGTCCGAGGGGGTCCCCACCGTCGATGTGGTGGGGGTGGTGAGCCGACGCAACAACGCGGCCGGTGAGCGCCTGGACGCGGCGCTGATCACCGAACACCTCGAGTACTCGGTGCCCTACCGGTTGCTGTTCCTGCGTCAGGAACACCGCACCCTGCGCGATCCGATGCTGGATGCGCTGGTGCACCTGCTGGTGCGGATCCACCTCAACGGCTTCTACTGGGGAGACTGCTCGCTGTCCAACACGCTGTTCCGTCGTGACGCCGGACGTCTGTCGGCCTATCTCGTGGATACCGAAACGGGCGAACTGCACGACGAGCTGTCGCGTGGCCAGCGCGAGATGGACGTCGATCTCGCCATCGAGAAGTGTGCCGGGGAGCTGCTCGACCTCCAGGCAGCGGGTGTGCTCTCGCCGAACGTCGATGCCCTGGACCTCGGTGAGGAACTCCGCGATCGCTACGAGGCGCTGTGGGCCGAGCTCACCACCGAGGAGGTCTTCGCCGCCGATGAGCGCTACAAGATCCACGCCCGTCTGCGCCGCATCAACGAGATCGGCTACGACATCGACGAGCTCGAACTGATCCGGGACGAGGACGATCCCGGCACGACCCGCATGCTGCTGAAGACCTCCGTGGTCGAGCCGGGTCGCTACCGACGGATCCTGCGCTCGCTCGTCGGGCTCGATGTGCAGGACAACCAGGCGCGCCGGTTGCTCAACGACATCCACAACTTCGGAGCCTGGCTCCAGCAGGCGGAGGGGCGTTCGCTACCGGAGAGCGTCATCGCCCACCGGTGGCTCGAGCGGTCGTTCGAACCGACCGTGGCGGCCGTTCCGGCCGAACTGCGCAGCCGGCGTGACGATGCGGAGATCTTCCACGAGGTGCTCGAGCACTGGCATCGTTGGTCCGCGGAGGAGGGCACCGACATCGAGCTTCGCGACGCCGCCGACCGCTACGTCCGTGAGGTGCTCACGGTGCTGCCCGAGGAACGTCTGGTCCCGCCCGCCGAAGGCGCGGACGAGGACGAGGACCTGGAGGGCTACCTCCCGGATCCGCTCGCCACCACCGGGGAGATGGAACCGATCGACGTGAGCGCCCCGCCGGCGACGAGCACCTCGGGTGACGAGCCGCAGGGTTGACGATCGGTGCCGGCACGGCGTCCGGGGACCCGGCCACCACCTAGTCGGGCAGTTGGTCGAGGAACGGTCGCATCAACCCGAGCAGCGCCTCCGGGCACTCCTCCTGGGGGGTGTGGCCACACTCGGGGATCACCTCGAACCGAGCGCCGGGGATCGCCCCGGCCGTGCGTCGGTTCCATCTCGGCGCGATGATGCCGTCCGACGCCCCGACCGTCAGCAGGGTCGGCACCCGGATCGCGTGCAGCACGTCGCGCAGGTCGGGTGGTGGCTCGGCGGTCACCAGTTCCCAGAACCCGCGCTCCCAACCCTCGACCCGGAGCATCCGCTGGTAGGGCTCCGCATGGTCGTCGGTCGCGAGGCTCGGGTCGTGCCAGGAGCGGCCGATCCGTGCCGCGGAGACGTCCCCGGCCAGTCGCTGGACGATCCGGGGTGCGAGCGCCCGCGCCTGGGGCGTGCGTAGCAGTGGACGCAGCCGTGATGGCGGTCCCACGTCGCCGGTGACGGCGGGGCTGATCAGCACCAGTCCGCGGACCCGTTCGGGCTGCTGGCGGTACATCTCCAGCACGTTGGTCCCCCCGGCGGACGAGCCGACCAGGACCGCGCGTTCGACGCCGAGGTGGTCCAGCAGTTGCCATCCGATGCGTGCCGAGGCATCCCGGGTGTAGGGGTTGGTGCCGTCCCAGCGGGACCGCGGTGGGCGCTCCGTGAGTCCGAAACCGGGACGGTCGAACGCGACGGGGAAGTGGTCGTCCGCGAGGCCGGCCATGACGGTGCGCCACGTCGGGGTGCTGCCGTAGAAGTGATGCGAGAGCAGCACCGCGTCGTTGCCCGGGTCGCCTCGGACCTCGTGGTGCACCTCGATCCCGGCCAGACGCTCGAAGCGACTAGTCGTGTACCCGAGCTCACGAGCCGGGTGCAGGGTGGTGGTGTCGGGCACGGTGAGCCTTTCCTGACCGCGGGCCTGACCGAGGGTGGAGATGTACTCAGCGGTCCGTCAGCACGCGTTCGTACCCGAGTGGTGTCACGGTTGCCTGGCTCCACGGCCAACGTTCGTTCACCCCCGCTGACCGGGGCGGTCGGGTATCGACGGCGCCCGTTGGTCGGGCGTACCACCGGGCCGCACCACGGGGGCACGGATCGGGGCTCGTCAGCGCCGGCGTGGCCTGCGGGTCGGCTGCCGACGCTGGGTAGGCTTGGGCCCATGACTGCTTCCGAGACCCCTTCCGCCGGCCCCCGACACGTCCTCGTGGCGGTCGCTTGGCCGTACGCCAACGGCTCGCTGCACCTGGGCCACATGGCGGGTGCCTACCTGCCGGCTGACATCTTCGCCAGGTACCACCGCATCAGCGGTAACCGGGTGCTGATGGTCTCGGGTTCCGACACCCACGGCACGCCGATCACGGTGCGGGCGGACCAGGAAGGCGTCAGCCCGGCCGAGATCGCCGAGCGCTACCACCCGGAGTTCCTGGCCTACTGGGAAGAGCTCGGGATCTCGTTCGACCTGTTCACCTCCACGATGACCGACAACCATCGTGACGTGACCCACGAGATGTTCCGCGCCCTGCGCGACAACGGGTACGTCGAGCCGCGGACCACCGATCAGTTCTACGACCCGGTCGCCGAACGGTTCCTGCCCGACCGCTACGTGGTCGGCACCTGCCCGCACTGCGGCGCGACCGATGCCCGTGGCGATCAGTGCGACACCTGTGGCAAGACGCTCGACCCGATCGATCTCGGCTCGCCGCGCTCGAAGCTCACCGACGCCGCCCCGGAGATGCGTCCGACCGAGCACTACTTCATCCTGCTCTCCAAACTGCAGGCCGAGGTGGCCGCCTGGCTGGAGGGTCGGGAGGGCTGGCGCAGCCACGTCATCAACTGGGCGCAGGGGTTCGTGAAGGAAGGTCTGCACGACCGGGCGATCACCCGGGACCTCGCCTGGGGCGTGCCGCTGCCCGACGACGCCGAGCTCGACTCGCCCAACGACAAGCGGATCTACGTCTGGTTCGAGGCCGTGATCGGCTACCTCTCGGCCTCCAAGGAGTGGGCGCAGCTCCAAGGCGATCCGGACGCGTGGAAGGCCTGGTGGGAGGATCCCTCGGCGGAGTCCTACTACTTCATCGGCAAGGACAACATCCCGTTCCACGCGGTCTACTGGCCGGCCCAACTGATGGGTGCCGGCACGCTCCAGCTCCCCACCAACGTCCCGGCCAACCAGTACGTGACGTTCAAGGGCGCGAAGGCGTCCAAGTCGCTCGGTGTCGGCAAGTCGGTGCTCGAGTACCTCGACGACTACCAGCCCGACACCCTGCGCTACGCCCTGGCGACCAACCTGCCCGAGTACAACGACGTGGACCTCACCGAGGACGAGATGGTGCGCCGCGTCAACGACGAACTGGTCGCGACGTGGGGAAACCTGGTCAACCGGGTGCTGGCCATGACCAACAAGAACTTCGAGGGCCTGGTGCCCGAGCCGGGGGCGCTCGACGAGCGCGACCACGACGTGCTGGCCACGGTCGACGCACGGCTGGCGGCAGCCGGCGAGCAACTGGAACGTGTCGAGTTGCGCGCAGCGGTCAAGGAAGCCATGGGTGGTGCCCAGGCGGTCAACATCTACCTCAACGCCCTCGAGCCGTGGAAGACCGCCAAGACCGACCGGGACCGCACGGCCACGACCCTGTGGACCGCGCTGCAGGCCATCAACGGGCTGAAGGTCGCGTTCGCGCCGTTCGTGCCGTTCTCGTGCGAGACGCTGCACACGCTGCTCGGTGGTGAGGGCGAGCTCGCGGGTGAGGGATGGCGACGCCACGAGGTCGCGGTCGGCACCGCGCTCGGTGCCCCGACCCCGATGTTCCGCAAGATCGAGCTCACCGAGGCGTAGCTGCCGCGGGGCTCGCTCCGGCGGCTCCCGGGGCGGTGTGGGCGGTTGTGCCGGCTGACCGGCGAGTATGCCCACGCCCCGGCGGCGACCGGCGGCGACCTGGGGCCGAGCCCGCGGCTACTTGATCCCCGAGGTGGCCACGTTCTCCACGAAGTAGCGCTGCGCGAGCACGAACACCGTGACCGGCACGGCGATCGCGATCACGACGCCGGCCAGGATCAGGTTCGGGGTGTCCGAGGCGCGACCGCCCAGCTGCTGGAGCGAGACGGTCAACACGTGGTTGTCGGCGTTGCCGGCGCTGATCACGATGAACGGCCAGATGAAGCTGTTCCAGGCGTACAGGAACATGAACGTCGACAGCGTGGCGATCGCCGGCATGGACAGCGGTACGAAGATGCGCCACAGCGTCGTCCAGCGTGAGGCGCCGTCGATCACCGCGGCTTCCTCGAGGTCCTTGGGGATCGACACGAAGAACTGCCGGATCAGGAACGTGCCGTAGGCGTTGAAGAAGAACGGGAACACCAACGCTGCCAGCGAGTTGACCCAGCCGAGTGCCACCATCAGCTGGTACAGCGGGATGATCAGGATCACGAACGGCACCATGATCGAGCCGATGTAGACCAGGAACATCGCATCGCGCCCGGGGAACTCGATACGTGCGAACGCGTAGCCGCCCAGGATCGAGCTCAGCACGGTGCCGCCCACCACCAGCAGGGTGACCAGCACCGTGTTGGTCAGGCTCCGGTCGAGGTTCTGCAACTCGACGACCTGCCGGAAGTTGGAGGTCTGCGCGGAGAGCGTGTCGACCTGCTGCGCCGTGCGGACGTTCGCGCCGACGACGTCGCCCGGGTCCTCCACCGAGGCGAACCGCCCTTCGGTGGTCGTCCCGAGTTGCACCATCCCCACGACATCGCCGTCGACCGGGACGTCGAACAGGGGCTCCTCCTCGCCGTCGATGACCACCGTCTCGGTGTCCATGAAGCCACCACGACGTTCCACCTCGTCGACCTGGGCGTTGACGCGGGCGTCGAGGTCATCGGGCGGCGCGAACACCCCGATGGCGACGGTCTCGAGCAGGACACGCTCCTCGCCCTCGATGAGGAACACCGGCTCCTGCTCACCGTCGACCTCGACGGTCTCCTGGCTGTAGGGCAGCAGCCGGGGCGGGAAGCGGAAGATGTCGCTGGCCTCCTTCAGCGAGCCGAACGCGACCACGGCGAACGGGAACACCATGATGATCCCGAAGGTGCTCAGGGCGGTGTAGAGCCCGATGCGCTCGACGAGCTTGCGACGCTTCGATCCGGTGACCACGGCCATCGCTCTAGCCTTCCGCTTCGGCGCGTTGTCGCCGGAACTGCACCAGCGTGAACGCGAAGATCAACACGAACAGCACCCATGCCACAGCGGAGGCGTACCCGAACGAGAACCGCCGGAAGCCCTGCTCGTAGAGGTAGACGACCGGGGTGAGGGTGGAGTTCTGCGGCCCGCCACCGATCGGTGTGGTGGTCGGGAACAGCACCACGTTCTCGCCGAACAGTTGCAGGGTCAGGATGCCGGTGGACGCGACCACGAAGAAGGTCGTCGGGCGAAGCGCCGGGAGGGTGATGTTGCGGAACCGCTGCCACCGGTTGGCGCCATCCAGCATCGCGGCCTCGTGCAGGGTGTTGTCGACCCCCTGGAGGCCCGCGAGGAACAGCACCGCGTTGTAGCCGATGAACATCCACGAGAACACGATCACCAACGAGAACAGCGCGATGTCGGCGTCCGAGAGCCACTGCAGCCGCGGATCGGCGAACTGCGGCAGTAGCGGCAAGCGGTTCAGGAACGCGATGACCGCACTGATGATGTAGTTCAACCACCCGATGGTCGAGTCGAACAGTTGGCGCCAGATGAGCGCGACCGCGACCACCCCCGCGATCGAGGGGATGAAGTAGATGGCGCGGAAGACCTTGATGAACGGGGCCTTGGAGTTCAGCAACGTCGCGAGGAACAGCGCCGGGATCGTCGACAGCGGCAGCGCGAACGCGGTGAAGAACACGATGTTGCGGATCGACTGCCAGAACAACGGATCCCGGGCGCCGATCACGACGTTGCCGAGGCTGAACCACGGTTGGTAGCCGGCGGCGAGGGCAGCGCTGGCGGACTCGCCGGCGCCGACCACCGCGACGTTCAGACCCAGGATCTGCGCGTAGTTGGCGAGTCCCACGAACACCGGCTCGCCGAACGCGTCCCACTCGGTCAACGAGACGAACAGGCTGAACAGCAACGGCCCGGCGAAGAACGCGACGAACCCCAGCGCGTTGGGGGAGACGAACAGCAACCCGTCCAACGTGCGGGTCGTCCGGTTCTTGACGTCCATCTCGAGTGCGACGTCGGTCTGGAAGGTCCGCCAGGCGAGGTAGCCGCTCGCGAGTGCGATGGTGAGGAAGCCGAGTTGCAGGGGTTGGAGGGTCCTGGCCACGAACGTGGCGACACCCGGCAGGATGCCGACAGCGACCAGCATGGCGGCGATGGCCGCGTAGGCCACGTAACGCGCGTACTTGCGCGTGGTGACCAGCTTGTTGTTCTGCTCACCCCAGCCGGTGACGACCCAGGCAGCGATGGCCACGATGCCGAACGGGATGCCGCGGCCGAAGGTCTCGCCGAGCGCGTCCAGGCCGACGAAGATGCGGTTGACGTGCAGCAGCAGCAGGACCGCACCGAGGAACGTGAGGTAGTCGGCGGCCAGCGACAGCGACCGGCCGACCGGTCGCCCCCGGGCCAGACCGACGATCGCTCCCAGGTCGAGCGCGACCAGGGTGAGTGCGGCGGCGTTGGCGGCGATCGACGCCGGACCCTCGAGCGTCGCACTGGTCGTGGCGAACCACAGAGCGGTGCCGGATGCCAGGAGGTGCAGCACGCGCCAGGCGAGCACCACCGTCAACCACTTGGATGCCTCGAGCAACCGGGGTAACCGGAAGCTCGGCAACGAGATCGCCGTCATCGAATGTCCTCCGCCTCAGGCGTCGTCAGTGACCGGTCAGCCGCTGACGACGCCTGAAGCTTGGGGCGGCCCACACCTGTGGGCCGCCCCAACGCGTCATCCGAACGGGGTCCGTATGCTCACTCGAACGTGGCGTTCAACTGGTCGTCGATCGTCGACTGGAACTCCTCGAGGGAGATGTCCCCCGCGAGCACGCCTTCGATCGCCGGTGCGAGGATGCTGTCGAACGCGGGCCAGTCGCCCTCCCACAGCGGACCTTCCGGCTCGGAGTTGGCGAGGCCGTCGATGAAGGCCTGGTTGTTCTCCGGGGGGGCGAAGGTCAGGAACTCGTCGATCGTGTCCTCGTCGTCGACACGTGACGGGATGTTGGCACCCAACTCCGCGATCGAGGCCTGGACCTCACCATCGGTCAGGCGGGTGACGAGGTCGAACGCCTCTTCGGGGTGTTCGGTGTTGGCGTTGACCACGTAGGCGCCCCAGAACGTCCAGTTGACCGCTCCGGCCGGGCCGGCGGGGATGTTCACGACGTCCCAGTCGAAGTCGTTCTCCCGGTAGGCCGGGGTCGACCAACGGCCGCTCAGCTGCATGCCGACCTGACCGGCCTGGTACGGCGGTTGGCTGTCCTCGCCGTAGGGCACGCCGAGTCCGTCCTGGTACAGCCCGGAGAGGAACTCGAGGCCCATGACCGACTCGTCGCTGCCGACGTTGGAGGCGGTGCGGTCCTCGTTGAAGAACCCGCCACCGGCGGAGTTCATCCAGATGCCCGGGTTCGCCCACCAGTTGTTCATGCCGAAGCCCTGGATGTCACCACCCAGACCATCGACCGCCGCGGCGACCTCACGGAAGCTGTCCCAGTCCCATTCGCCGGCTTCGTCGAGTTCGCGCGGGTCCGGCGCGCCGGCCTCGGCGATCAGGTCGTTGTTGAGGTAGAAGACGAAGGTCGAGACGTCGCGGGGCAGGCCCCACAGGGACTGACCGGATTCCTGCGTGTCCGGGTCGACGGTCAACAGCTCCATCGGTCCGGGGGCGTAGGCCTCGTCGCCCGCGTAGGCGTCGCTGGCTTCGGCCGAGTCCCGCAGATCGAGGATCAGGCCGCGGCTCGCGAAGTCGGCGATGTCGGTGCCGGGGATCCAGAAGACGTCGGGGGCGGTGCCGCCGGCGATCTCCGTGCGCAGCACGTCCTGGTACGACGAGGTCTCCGAGCCGCCGGGCTCGTACTCGAGACCCACCCCGTCCCAGCCGGCGTCGATCTCCTCGCTGACGCTGTTGTACAGGTTGGTCTCGGCGTCGTTGTCCGGGCGGGTACGCCAACGCAGCGACACGTCGTCGCCGCTGGCCGCGGCGGCGTCGTCACCCTCGTCGACATCGTCCCCCTCGTCGACGTCGCCATCCTCGGCGTCATCGATGCCAGGGTCCCCGCCGGTCTCGGCGTCGGTCTCCGTGCCGTTGTCGGCTCCACAGGCGGTCAACACGACTGCCGTGGCCGCGAGCACCGCGGTCCATCTCTTGATCCTCATCGGTCGTTTCCCTCTCCCGGCACCGCCCTTGCGGCGCGTCGGCGTTCAGATCGTGGGTGTGGTCCCGACGTCCGCCGGGGTCGTCGCGTGGACGACCTCGACGTCGGGGATGGGGGCGTGGTCCGCTCCCGCCGCGCCCGTGGGTACCGCCGCCAGCTGCGCCGCGGAGTCCTCGGGCAAGGTGTCGTTGATGAACAGACCTGCCGCGGTCTCGACCGTTGCTCGCACCTTGAGTCTGTGTGCGCTGCGGTTGGGTGGCAGGAACTCGAAGCTCAGGTGCCAGTCATCGACGGGCTGCCCGTCGATCTCCGTCGGGGCCTGCTGGCACGCCATGAGGTAGGCGATCGGGGCCTCGTAGAGCCGGTCGTAGCGGCGAACGACGTCACGCAACGCCAGCGCCAGGTCGCGACGTTCGCTGTCCGTGAGATCGGTGAGGCGTCGGGCACCGTGGCGCCGTGCTCGCACGTGCAACTCGAACGGCCAATCCGGCGCGAAGGGGACCCCGACGGTGAAGCTGTCGTTGCTGGCGACCGTGCGGGCCACCGAGCCGTCGTCGCGTGCGACCACCTCGCAGCTGAGGCAGGTGTCGTGCCGCTCGCGATGGCGGTGCAGCACCTGGACCCGGTCCCGGATCTGCGACGGCAGATGGTCCAGCGCATAGATCTGGCCATGCGGATGCGAGAGGGTGGCCCCGACGTCCTCGCCACGGTTCTCGAACACGAGCACCACGCGATGCTCGCGTTCGGCCCACAGTGCCTCGGAGCGATCGGCCCAGATCGCGACCACCCGGGCGAGCTCGAGGGCGGAGAGCGTGGCCAGTGACCCGGTGTGCGTCGGGGTGTAGAGCACGACCTCGCACCGTCCGCGGGACGGAGCGGTCACCCCGTCCATCGCGGGCGGCTCCGGCGGGTCGGCGAACAGGGTCGGGAAGCGGTTCTCGAACACCGCCGCCTCGTAGGGGAACGGGAGTTCCGGTCCGCCGACGCACAGCGGACAGGCCGGGGCTGCGCGGTTGCCGACGGGTGCTGACTGCGGCCGGGTGTTGCGAGCGGGCGAGATCGCCACCCACCGGTCGGTGAGCGCATCGTGGCGGAGGTGCAGGGCCGGCCAGGCGCCGGCGGCCGAGTGCGCCGGGAGGTGGGCGTCGGGACCGCGTCGCCCGTAGAGGAACAGGCGCCGGCCATCGCCGTGCTGCAACTCGTGCCGCTCCAGGCTCTCCATCTCGTAGGTGTACGCCCTCTTGCGGAAGTTTGTCAAGAGGCGATGTAAGGTTTCGGTTCCGAAAGTGCGCGCAGTGTACGACCGTGGTCGTTGGAAGGCCGATAGCGCACGCCGTACCTCGGCGAGCGGCCCGATGCGCGAACTCCGGGGTCGCCGTTCCGGCCCGATGACGCTCCAGGCCGTCACGGGTGATGCCCTCGCCCGGCAGCGGGTGGCTGGCGCGACGCCGGGCTCAGGTGTCGTCGATGTCCGCGCCGAGCCCCTGGATGGTCCGGCTGGCGTGGTCGATGCTCACCTGCTGCCCGGCCCGTGCGAAGACCTCCAGGTGAGGAGCCGCGGGTGTCAGGCCCGTGACCGATGCCAGCGCCGCCGTCCACGCCGCGCTGGAGGCGCCTCCGAGGTGCACCATCCCACCACGCCTGATGGCCACGACCGCGCCGTCCAGCGGGCCGCCCTCCGCGTGGGCGAGCACCTCGAGGTCCGGAGCGAACACGGCGTCGGGTCCGGTCCCGACAGGGATCAGCGTCTCGACCCAGCCACCGGCAGCGATCAGCTCGCGATCCGGAGTCCCGGCCATGTCATCGGTGTCGGCGTCGGCGTCGGACGCCCATCGCAGCTGGCTGCGATCGGTGGGATCGCGGGGCCAGCCGGAGGGGCTGCCGGCATGATCGACCCTGGCGCCCAGCCGATCGGTCAGACCGGCCGGCAGCGGCACGTCGACCCACACCGCGTGGGGGTCGCGGACCAGCGCCCGGGGACCGACCACCACCGTGGTCCCGGCGTCGAGCGCCGCCGCCAGGCGCGCCAGGCGATCGTCGGTGACCACGTGGAAGCCCGGCAGCAGCACCAACTCGTAGCCGGTCAGGTCCGCATCGGCCGGCACGACGTCGACATCCAACCCCAGCCGACGGGCCGCGGCGTGCGCCGCGATCACGAGTTCCCGGTGCGAGGCGTCCGGCACCTGGGGCACGACCTGCAGCATCCACGCGTCCAGGTGCTCGTGCACCAGTGCGACCCGTGCCTGCGGCCGTTCCAGCAGTGCTGGCGAGGTGGCGGCCACCTCGGCGTGTTCGCGCAGGAACCGCGCCGCCTCGTCGTAGGCGGGGGCGCGAGACGCATCGTGGCGCAGCAGCGCGGCGTGATGCTGTTCCTGTCCGGCCCGGGCGGCGCGCCAGCGGAACCACAACAGGCCCTCGATGCCGTGCAGGGCCGCCTGCCAGCACCACAGGCGCACCTGGCCGACCGGCACGGCCGGATTGTCGCCGGTCCAGTTCACGGGCCCGGGCTGCTGCTCGATGATCCAGGCGCGCCCGCCACGGTCGTCGACCCCGGCGTCGACCGGCAGCGCCGAGCCGCGCGCGAGGTCCAGGACGAACGCGACGTCGTCCGGGCCGCGCAGCCCGTGGGGGTACATGTCCACCGCGCCCAGTCCCGTCGGCCGACCCACGTCGCGCACGTCGATGTCGACATCACCCATGTAGAGGTTGGTGAAGATCTCACGGCCGGGCGATCCGGCGGCGACGATGGCGCGCTGCTCGTCGAGGCCCTCGATGGCCTGCGACGACGCGAACTCGAGGTGGGCGACCCGCAGCGACGGGGTGTGGTCGGTCACGGTGGGGACCGGCAGCGCCACGTCCGCGAACGAGGGGTAGTCGCCGGACCAGAACGCGGTGCCCCAGGCGGCGTTCAGCGCGTCGATGTCGCCGTCGAACCGCTCGGCCAACCACCCCGAGAACGCAGCCTGGCTCTCGTCGCTCCAGCAGCGGGCCGAGTCGTGGTTGCCGGGTTCGTTGTCGAGCTGCCAGGCCACCACCGCGGGGTGCTCGCCGTAGCGTTCGACCATCGCGGCGGTGATCCGCGCCGCCTCCTCGCGGAAGCTGCGCGACGACGGCGAGGTGTGGCGACGTGAGCCGTAGGCGCGCCGGCGACCGTCGGGACCCACGCTCAGGATGTCGGGACGTTCGAGCGCCAACCACACCGGCGGGGTCGCGGTCGGCGTGCCCAGCACCACCGACAACCCCGCGTCCGCCAGCGTGTCGATCGCGCGGTCGAGCCATCCCCAGTCGAGCCGGCCGCGCGCCGGTTCGAACCGGCTCCAGGCGAACTCGCCGATGCGCACCAGCTCGAGGCCGAGCCCGGCCATCTGTGCCGCGTCGTCCGCCCACCGCGACTCCGGCCACTGCTCCGGGTACCAGCAGACCCCGAACCTCATCCTCGCCCCGTCTCGCATCCGTCGCCCTTCGTCGCGTAGCGCCGGCTGTGGTCGTGCCGGCCGTGGTGGTGGCGGCCGTGGTGCCGGCCGTCGTGGTGCTGCCCCGCCGTCCCGGTCAGCCGGGCTCGCCCTCCAGCCGTCCGGTCAGCGCGTCGTCGGCGTCGTGGTGCCACCTCGGTGCCCGGTCGGCCGGATCGATGAGCAGCTGCCGTGTCCAGGCGAGGCCCTGTTCATCCAGCTGATCGAGCGGATCCGACGACACCGCCAGGCCTCCACGGGCGGCGAGGTAGCCGGCCCACACCTCGCGGCGTTCCACCTCCGGGCGCACCACGATGCAGTCCGGGTCGTCGATCCAGAACCGGCCGTGCTGCCACGCCCGGGCGCGACCGACCAGCAACGCCCCCAACTGCGAGGGTTGGCTGATGTCGCCCAGCGGCGGCTCCCAGACCGGATCGATGTCGGGCGAGATCCGCATCGCATCGACCTTGCCGATCGACGGCAGCAGCGGAGCGCCGCACCCGAGCAACAGCGCGTCGTCGCCGATGCCTTCACGGACCAACCGCAGGCCCTCGGCATAGGCGGCCAGCGGGGTGACGTCCTGGTGGCGGCGCCCGGGCAGTGCGCCGCCGTAGAGGAAGTCGATCTTGTGGTAGCTGAACCCCCAGCCGCGCAGGGTCGCGAACACCTCGATCAGGTGCTCGGCAGCATCCGGATGGGTGACGTCCAGGACCCCGATGCGTTGCCCCCAGTGCCGATCGGCGGCCTCCGCACCGCCCACCAACCAGTCCGGGTGGTCGCGCGCGAGGTCGCTGTCCGAGCCGACCAGGAACGGCGCGGTCCAGATGCCCGCGGCCCGTCCCGTGTCGCGGATGCGGTCCGCCAGTTCGTCCAGGGGCGAGGGGAACGGCTGGGTCCGTCGCGTCAGCCAGTCGCCGATGCCGGTCTGGTAGCCGTCGTCGAGCTGCACCGTGTCGACGCGCAACCCCAGCCGGTCGGCGGCCGCCAGGTTGGTCAGCACGTCGGCTTCCGTCACCTTGTCGAAGTAGGTGTACCAGGAGCACCAGCCGGTCCCGGGCTCACGCGGGGCCTGGACGTCGAGGTGGTCGGCCAGGAGCTGGCCACGGGCCGCGAGCGCGTCGTGGAGGGTGCCGTCGTGGGTGGTGGCGACGACCGGAGCGTCGGCGCGAACCACCAGCCGGCCGTCCTTCAGGTGCGCGCGGATCGAGGCCACCGCGACGTGCGGGTCGGGGGAGGCCCAGACGGTCACCGGCGCATCGGGTTCGGGCTGCAGCGCCAGCAGCCCCTCGCCCTGGAACCCCTCCGCGGGAGCGGGCCTCTCGGGCCGGAACGCCATCGTCTGCCAGCGTTCCTTCGCTGGTCTGGGCGAACTCGCTCCCGCCCGGTAGGCGCCGGTCGGACTCCACGACTGCCAACCGTGTTCGTAGACGGTGGCCACGCGTGGGTCGAGCGGGATCTCAGCGATCGGCGCCCCGAACCCGTCACTCGCGTCACTCGCGCCACTCGCGCCGGTCTCGCCGGTCGGGAACGAGGGGTGGGTCGGGTCGGTCATGTGGGGCTCCCGGACAGCGGCTCGGCGAGCTGGACCTGCAGACCGGTCTCGCGTAGTGCGGCGACCAGGTCGGCGTCGGCGTCGGCATCGGTGATCAACAGGTCGACGTCGTCGAGGTCGCAGACGTGCGCGAGCGCGACCTGTCCGAGTTTGGTCGCATCGGCGCAGACCACCCGACGCTGGGACGCGCGCAGGATCAGGCGCTTGATCTCGGTTTCCGGCAGGTTGACGTTGGTCACGCCGCGTTCGGTGTCGACGCCGTTGCATCCGACGAACGCGGTGCCGGCGTTGATCGAGGCCAGTACCAGGCCACCCAGCGGTTCGACCAGCGAGTGCTGCTTCGGGCGCAGGGTGCCGCCGGTGACCACGACGGTCAGTCGGGGGCTCGCGGATTCCAGCGCCAGCGCGATCGTCAGCGAACTGGTGAACACGGTCACGTCGGTGAGGTCGTCGCGGGCGGCCAGGGCCTGAGCGATCGCGGTCGTGGTGGTCCCGACGTCCAGCACGATGGTGTCGCCGTCGTTGACCAGCGTCGCGGCGGCTCGGGCGATGGCGCGCTTCTGGTCGGCGGCCGCGATCTCGGCTTCCTCGAACGGCCGCTCGACCGGGGCGGCGGTGCGCGGGACGGCACCGCCGCGGACCCGGCGTAGCTGGCCGCGCGCCTCCAACGCATCGAGGTCGGCGCGGACCGTCACCTCGGAGACCTCGAACCGTCCGGCCAGGTCGGTGACCCGCACGAAGTCGCGCTCGCGCAGCATCGCGAGCATGCGGTCGCGGCGGACCCGGGCGGGAACGGGGCGCGACGACTGGTCGTCGGCTGGGGACAGGTTCACGAGCCGGGGCTCCCCGCACCGTGGTCGCCACCCGAGCTGCCGCTGGCGAACGTCCACGCATCGCCGACGATCCGGTCGAGGCCGTTGTGGACGGGTTGCCATCCGAGCAGCTGGCGGGCCCGGTCGGAGGACGCGACGAGGATCGCCGGGTCCCCCTCCCGGCGGGGCGCCTCCTCGACGGGGACGGGGTGGCCGGTGACCCGTCGGACCGATTCGATCACCTCGAGCACGCTGAAGCCGCGGCCGTTGCCGAGGTTGCAGGTCAGCTGGCCGTGGTCGCCGAGCTGTTCGACGGCGCGGACATGGGCGTCGGCGAGGTCGAGCACGTGCACGTAGTCGCGGACCGCGGAGCCGTCGGGGGTCGGGTAGTCGGTGCCGAACACGGAGACCTTCTCGCGCTGCCCGGAGGCGACCTGCAGCACCAACGGGATCAGGTGGGTCTCGGGGTCGTGGCGCTCCCCGCGTTCGGCGGTACCACCGGCGGCGTTGAAGTAGCGCAACGCCGCGTAGCGCAGACCGTGGATGCGGTGATGCCAGGCCAACATGCGCTCGATCAACAGCTTGGACTCGCCGTAGGCGTTGGTCGGCGACAGCGGGTCGTCCTCCACGATCGGGGTGCGCTCGGGCTCGCCGTAGACCGCGGCGGTCGACGACAGCACGAACCGATCGATGCCGTGGCGGACCAGCGCTTCCAACAGCGTGGCCGAGCCGCCGGTGTTCACCGCGAAGAACCGCTCCGGTGCCCGCATCGACTCGCCGGCCTCGATCAGGGCGGCGAAGTGGAGGCAGGCGTCGAACTCGCCGTCCCCGACGACCTCGTCGATCTCGTCGGGCACCGTGATGTCGGCCTCGACGAACCGTGCGTCCGCGGGAACAGCATCGCGATGGCCCTTGCTCAGGTCGTCGGCGACCACGACCTCGTGGCCCGCTGCCAGCAGCGCCGCCGCGGTCGTCGAGCCGATGTACCCGGCACCGCCGGTCACCAGGATACGCATGGGGAACCTCTCCGCGTTTCGGTGTCTTGCCGTAACCTTCGAACCACTTACGGTAGTCGAGCGGTAGGGGCGAGACCACGTGCGATGGTTCCGAGCACCCGGTAGGGCGAACCTCATCGGCGAGCACACCGACCACACCGACGGGCTCGTGCTGCCCGCCGCCATCGACCGGGCGCTGAGCCTCGAGGCCGACCTCGGGGGACACCGCATCCGGCTGACCTCGGCTCAGGCCCCTGAACGGGTCGATGTCCCCGCGGACGGTTCGAGTGCCCCGGAGGGCGGGTTCGGGCGGTTCGTCGCGGCCGTCGCGGCGGAACTCGCCGAGGTCGGTCGCGCGCCCGTCGGGATGACCGGACGGTTGACGTCCGACCTGCCGCAGGGCGCGGGGCTGTCGTCGTCGGCGGCCCTCGAGGTGGTGGTCGCGACCGCCCTGTGCGCCGCCGCCGATCTGCAGCTCGAACCGCTGGAGCTTGCGGCACTGTGTCGTCGCGCCGAGCACCGCGCCGTCGGCGTGCCCTCCGGGATCATGGACCAGGCGGCATCGATCCTCGGGCGCGCCGGACACGCCGTGCTGCTCGACTGCGGGACCTTGGAGCACCGTCAGGTCCCGCTCCCCGAGCAGCATGCGCTGCTGCTGCTCGACACCGGGGTCCAGCGCCGACTGGAGACCTCCGGCTACGCGCAGCGCTCGGAGGAGCTGCGTGCCGGACTCCACGTGCTGGATGGCCGTCGACCCGCCGATGTCGACCCGGCCGAGCTGCCCACCTTGTTGGCCTCGTTGCCCGCGATCCCCGCTCGTCGTCTGCGCCACGTGGTGAGCGAGAACGCCCGGGTGCGCGAGGTGGCGGCCGCCTTCGCGGCCGAGGACCTACCCCGTGTGGGCGAGCTGTTCGCGGCCGGACATGCGAGCCTGCGCGACGACTACGAGGTGTCGATCCCGGAGCTGGACGCGCTGGTGGAGCTGTCCGGCGAGGCGGGGGCGACCGCGGCCCGGATGACCGGCGGCGGGTTCGGCGGTGCGATCGTGGTGCTGGTCCCCGACGACCGCGCACAGAGCCTGGGCGAATCGGTCCTGGCGGCCTACCGCGAACGGTTCCCCGCCGCCTCGCCGTCGCTGCACCTCTGCCACGCGAGCGACGGCGCCGGCGAGCGGTAGGCCGCCGTCCCGCGGGAGCCGGCTGCGCCCACCTCGCGCTCGTGGTCCGGTCCGTCGCTCGTGGCCGTCGGATCGGTTGGCCGATCCCGACCGGGTTCGTAGGGTGGAAGGGAGATCCAGGAGCCGGGGACACCGATGCCGGTGCGACGCCAGGTACGGATCGAGTTGCTCGGCGGTTTCGCGGTGAGCATCGGTCCACGCAAGATCGCCGACGAGGCCTGGCGGCTTCGCAAGGCCAAGGCGCTGGTGAAGCTGCTGGCCCTGGCTCCTGCACACCGATCGCCCTGGGAGCAGCTGGGTGAGACGCTGTGGCCGGATCGGAACGTCGAGGCGATCCGCAACAACTTCCATCAGACGCTCCGCGCGGCACGTCTCGCGCTCGGCTCGGCCGGGGTGGACGGCCGAGAGGTGCTGCGCCTGCGTGAGGGCGTGGTCGGCTTCGGTGACGACACGGACGTCGTGGTCGACGTGGATGTGTTCACCGCGGCGTCCCAGCGCGCCCGGGACACGGGTGACCTCGCCGCCCATCGGGACGCGGTCCGGCTCTACGCGGGCGAGCTGCTGCCCGAGGACCCCTACGAGGATTGGGCGAGCGGCCCCCGCGAGGCGATGCGCGAGCAGCACGCGGCCCTGGTGCTGGTGTTGGCGCGCGGGCACCGTGAGCGTGACGATCCCGCGGCCGCGGCCGACCTGCTGCGCACCGTGCTGCGCCACGACGAACTGCACGAGCCCGCGCGACGCGAGCTGATGCGGGTGCTCGCCGACACCGGACGCCGTCAGGAGGCGCTCGCGGAGTACGAGACGCTGCGCGACGCACTGCGTCGCCGCCTCGAGGCCGATCCGGATCCCGAGACGCGTCGGCTCTACCGCCGCTTGCTCGCCGGATCGGTCGACGAGAGCGGGACGGCCCGCGGGGGCGACGCCTCGGCCGATGCGGCTCCCGGATACGGCAGCAACCTGCCGGCCCCCGTGTCCAGCTTCGTCGGCCGCGACCGGGAGGTCGCCGAGGTCGAGCGGCTGCTCGCCGCCACCCGGTTGCTGACGCTCACCGGGGTCGGTGGCGCGGGCAAGACCCGCCTGGCCATCGAGGTGGCCCGGCGGCAGCTCGACGCCTTCGATCAGCAGGTCTTCTTCGTGGACCTCGCGCCGATCTCGGACCCGGTCGGCGTCCCCCAGGCCGTCGCCGGGGCGTTGTCGCTCGAACTACCCGAACGTGGCGCCGCCGTCCCGGCCCTCGTCGAGCAGCTCGCCCCGAGGCAGCTGCTGCTCGTGATCGACAACTGCGAGCACCTGATCGGGGTGTGCGCAGAGCTGCTCTCGACCTTGCTGGGTTCATGTCCCAGGGTGCGGTCGCTCGCCACCAGCCGGGAAGCCCTCCGCATCGAGGGCGAGGTCGCCTGGCGGGTGCCCTCGCTCGCCCTACCCGACCTGCGGCGTCTGCCCGATCACGGTGCACTCGCCGACCAGGCTGCGGTGCGGTTGTTCTGCGAGCGTGCGACGGCAGCCGAGCCGAGGTTCGGGCTCACCGCGACCAACGCCGCCACCGTGGCCGAGTTGTGCGTCCGACTCGATGGCATGCCACTGGCGCTGGAGCTCGCGGCAGCCCGTGTCCGCATGCTCTCGCCCGCCCAGATCCTCGAACGTCTCGGCGGGATGCTGGAGCTGTTGGGTGGACGGAGCCGCGCGGGGCTGTCCCGCCAGCGCACGCTGCGTGCGGCCCTCGACTGGAGCCACGATCTGCTCGATGCGACCGAACGGGTGGCGTTCCGCCGGCTCGCGGTCTTCAACGGCAGCTTCCCGCTCGAAGCGGCGGAGCACGTCTGCGCCATCGATCCCCTGGGTCGTGACGAGGTGATGGAGCTGCTCGGCCGGCTCGTCGACCAGTCGCTGGTGACGAGCCAGCCCCACGGTGAGGTGGTGCGTTATCGCCTGATCGAGACCGTGCGGCAGTACGCGGGGGCACGTCTCGACCTATCCGACGAGCGACGAACCATCGAACGACGGCACCGCGATTGGTACTGCGGCTGGGTGGAGGAACACGACCCCGAACGGGCTGCGGCCGCGGGCGAGGCGTCCCTGCGTCGCTTCGAGGTCGAGCACGACAACCTGCGGGCGGCGCTGCGCTCGGCGCTGGCCGACGATCCCGGGACGGCACTGCGCCTGGCCACCAGCCTCTGGCGGTTCTGGCTCGCACGCGGCTACTTCGCCGAGGGCCGGCGTTGGCTCAGCGCCGCGCTCGAGGCCGAACCCGCGCCGACGGCGCTGCGTGCCCGTGGCCTGATCGCGATCGCCGTCCTCGACATGCGTTACGCCTCCGGGGTGGAGCGACTCGAACGCGTCGCCGGCGAGGTGGTCGACATCCACCGGGAACTCGACGACGAGGTGGCCTTCGCCCAGGCGCTCCAGTTGACGGCCGTGTTGCTGTGGACCGCGCACCGGATCCAGGCGGCCGAGGAGCAGCTCGACCACGCCTGCGCCCTGAGCCGCGACCTCGGGGCCGACCACGTCCTCGCCGCGGCCACGCACACCCGAGGGGTACTGGCGCTCGGCCAGGGGCGGCCGGCACAGGCGCAGGCGCATTTCGAGGCCTGCCGTGACCGGCTCGACCAGCTCGAGGATCCCGAGCGCGGCTTCTTCCCGGCCATCTCGATCGGGTTCTCGGTCGAGTGGGACGCGGGTTCCCCCCGGTTGGTGTTCGAGGAGACACTCGTGATGGGCTACCGCCTGGACGTGGGCCCGGCCGTCGCGTTCCTGGACGTCAGCCGTGCGTGGGCGGCGCGCGCCGACGGCGACCTCGAAGCCGCCGTCGCCCACGCCCGCGACAGCTACGTCGGCTTCACCGCTGCGGGCTGGGACTACGGCATCGCGCTCGCGGACAACCTGCTCGGCAACCTCTACCGGCAGACGGGTGACCACCGGGCGGCGCGCCGCTGCCTGGGGCAGAGCCTGCGACGGCGGGCATGGCTGGGAGATCGGCGGGCGACCGGCGTGACGCTCGGGGCTCTGGGGATGCTGGCAGCCGCAGGGGGGGACGAGGTCGGGACGCAGCGCTACCTGCGCCGGGCCCTCGAGCTGTTCGAGCGGATCGAGGACGGGTTCGGCACGGCCGGGACCCTGCTCAACCTCGGGGTGGCGTCACTGCGCGCCGATGACCTGGACGCCGCCGAGCCCCGACTGGAACAGATCCAGGAGCTTCGCGACGCTCCGGGCGGACACCGACCGGTGGGGTGGGGCGCGGTGATGCTCGCCGAGATCGCGCGTCGTCGGGGAGAGGTGGCAGCGGCCGGCGAGTGCCTGACCGAGGCACGGACGGTGTTCGCCGGTATCGGTGAGCGGATGGGGTTGGCGCACTGCGAACGGCTGGAGCGCGAACGGGTGCGCTGAGGGCGGGAGCGCGGCGAGGACAGCGTCTGTCTGACGCCGGCGACGGCGCTTCAGCGTCGATTACGCGTCCGCTACGCAGCCGTCGTGCAGCGTCGCTCCTGGTTCCCGACAACCAGGCCTGAAGGAGCGACCATGAGCGACACCACGATCTCGACGATCCGCGACCGCGTACGAGGCGCGGTCATCACCCCCGACGACGAGGGCTACGACGAGGCACGCCGGGTCCACAACGGCATGATCGACCGTGAGCCACGCGCCGTCGTGCGGTGTTCCGACGTCACCGACGTCCGCGTCGTCGTCGATGCGGCGAGGGACGGTGGCCTCGACCTGGCCGTCCGCGGCGGTGGCCACAGCGTCCCGGGGTTCGGCACCGGCGACGATGCGCTCGTCATCGACCTGTCACCGATGAACGGCGTCCGCGTCGACCCGGGCCGGCGGAGCGCCCGCGCCGAGGGTGGCTGCACCTGGGGTCAGCTGGACCATGCCACCCACGGGTTCGGGCTCGCCACCACCGGCGGGCTCGTCTCGACCACCGGGGTCGGCGGCCTGACGCTCGGCGGGGGCATCGGTCACCTGACGCGCAGCTGCGGGCTGTCGTGCGACAACCTGGTCTCCGCGGACGTGGTCACCGCCGACGGTGGGTTCCTCACCGCCAGCGAGGACCAGCACCCCGAGCTGTTCTGGGCCCTGCGCGGTGGTGGGGGCAACCTCGGCGTGGTCACCTCCTTCGAGTTCCGCCTCCACCCCGTCGCCACGATCTACGGCGGACCGATCTTCTACCCGGTGGAGCACGCCGCCCACGTGCTGGAGTTCTTCGACGACTTCCTCGCGAAGGCTCCGGAGGAGTTGGGGGCGTTCTTCGGCTTCCAGATCGCCCCGCCGTTGCCCTTCATCCCCGAGGAGCGCCACGGTGAGACGATGTGCGCGATCGTCACGTGCTGGACGGGTCCGTTGGAGAAGGGGGAACCGGCGCTCGCGCCGCTGCTGGAGGACGCGGGTCCGGTCGTCGCCCAGCACGTGGGTCCGATGCCATATCCGGCACTCAACTCGGCGTTCGACGGGCTCTACCCGGATGGGCTGCAGCACTACTGGAAGGCCGACTTCGTCCGGGAGTTGACCCCGGCAGCGATCGAGGCGCACGTGCACCACGGGCCGCTCGTGCCGTCCGTGCACTCGACCATGCACCTCTACCCGCTCGACGGTGCGGTCCAGCGCGTGAGCGCGGACGCGACGGCGTTCGCCCATCGCGACTCCCGTTACGTCGCGGTCATCGTGGGCATGTGGCCGGACCCCGCGGACAACGAGGCCAACACCCGTTGGGTTCGCGACTACTGGCAAGCCATCCACCCTCACTCCGAGGAGGGCGGCTACGTCAACTTCATGGCCGGCGACGACCAGGGCCGCATCCGCGCCAACTACGGCGCCAACTACGACCGTCTCGCGGCGGTCAAGGCCACCTACGACCCCCACAACCTGTTCCACCTCAACCAGAACGTCACCCCGGCAGCCAGCTGAACGGTGCCGGACAGCGTCCGGGTCGAGCCCGGAGGAAGGAAGAAGGGCATGGACACCACACGGATCGATGGACGGGGGAACAAAGGCACCGTCGCGCTGGTGGCCCTGGCGGTGGCGGCGTTGCTCGTCGCGCTGATCGCCACGGGGACCGGCGCGGATGAGCCGCACCACGGCATCGACGGACCCACAGGGGTCACCGTGGAGCTGCTCACTAGCGGCTCGTTCGTCGACGATGTCGCCGCGCAGTTCCGGCTCCGCTACGACGAGCCCGGCGCGAATCGAGGCGTGACCGTCATGAACCTGCGGGAGGCCGGCGACGTCGTGGTGGCGAAGGTCACCTTCGAGCCCGGCGGGTCCCTGGGCTGGCATACCCACCCGGGTTCGTCCGTCGTCAGTATCGACAAGGGCGAGCTGGAAGTCACCAACGCCTCCGATTGCCTCACACGAACCTATGGGAAGAACACGGTCTGGATCGATCCCGGCCAGGGCAACGTGCACAACGCGGTGAACCCGGGCACGACGGACACGGTCGCGTACGTGACGTTCTTCGGGGTGCCGGAGGACGAGCCGGCGACCGAGCACGTCGCTCCGGTCGACTGCTGAGCCCGCGTCGCGGACACGGCGGCCCTGACGGCTTCGCGTCGGGGCCGCCGTCGCCGGTCCGGGACCGGCGCCCCCGGCTCAGCGGTCGACCGACAGCTCGGGCGGGGCCTGCTCCAGTTCGATCGGTGGAAACCGGGCTGCATCGGTCAGCTGACGTTCGCCGAGCGGCTCGGCGAGCTCGACCGTGATCGGCGTCGGCGGGTTGGACGGGCAGCTCTGGTCGCCCTCCAAGGGCTCCACGCCGACCACGAGCCGGACCTCGTCGGCCGTTTCCTCGACCGAAACCGCGACCCGATCGGTCGCGGGCCGTCCGGATGCGCAGGCTCGTTCCACGACCCACAGCGACAGCGAGGTGTCATCCTCGGCCGGTGGTGCCTCGGGGTCGAGCACCACGGTCGCCGCCCCCAGGCCGTCCAGCTCGGCCCGGAGCGTGCACGGGCCGGCCGAGGTCGTCATCCAACCGTCGGCGTCGGCCTCCCCGTCGCCGGGTTGGCCGAGGCGCTCGACGACCAGCCGCGCGTGGTCGCGGATCTCGCCGTCCAGGACGTCCGGAGGATCGAGGGGTCGGATCGCGCCGAGCCGGTCGGCCTCGACCTCGACGGCCAACCACCCGGCGAGGTCGTCGGTCGCGGCCTCGAAGGCCGCTGCGCCCGGATGATCGTCGAGTTCGGCGACCTCCGGTGCCTGCGCGATCTCCGCAGCGGTGACGCGCACGCCGAAGCAGTCGTAGTGGATCGCGCCTGGGTCCGACGGAGCGTCCCCGACCTGCACGCCGGGGCCCGTGTTCCCGCAGGCGGTCAGGATGATCACGGCGCCCACCAGCGCCAGCGTCGTCGGGAGGTGTCGCACGTCGTCTCCGATCCGTCGGCTAGGAGTCGGACGCCACGCAGCAGCGAAGGGTTGCGAGCCGACGCTGGCCCATCCGGGGCGGCGGACGGCGCGCTCGTACGGCAGGGTCGTCAGGGCCGTGACCATCGCCACGTGGACGTGAGCCGTACCGGGGCGTTCGGGCCGGCGAGCCGGGGGTGCTGGTTGACCTCGTCCGGCGGGCCGGTCTGTGGCTCGGCGCAGACCGCATGGTCCTTGCCCGTGTACACCACCGTGGTGGGCCCGTCGTGGTCGATCTCGAGCCGGAGCAACTCGCCCCACTGCACCGCCACCGGTCCGGTCAGACCGCCGAACGCGTCGTCCCAGGGTTGGGGTGGGATCTCGACGCGCCGGTCGGTGGCGATCCCCTCCTCGTCGCGGAGCAGCATGTACCCGGCGGGGAGTTCGATCCGCGCACCGGCACCGGCGACCCGACGACGGAACCACGGGTGCCAGCCGACGGTGGCCGGAACGGGGGTGCCCGCGGTCACCTCGAGCAGCAGCTCCAGACGGTCTTCATGGAGTTCGAGATGTTGCTCGATGCGTGTCGGCGCGAACCATGCCGGGTCCTCGAGCGTCACGTCCAGATCGGCATCGGGAGCGACGCCGGGAAGCTCGATCGACCACGAGTTCGGGCCGGTGGTCGCCCAGGGGGCGCTGTGGACCAGGCCGTGGAGCCCGTGACCGTCGTCGGGATCGCGCGGGAACCGCAGGGCGCGGCCGTCGTGCACGACGAGCCCGTCGCGGATCCGACCGGCCCATGGCGCCATCACGAACGAGCCGTAGGTCCAGCCGCCGCCCGAACCGGGGTGGAGCAGTTCGTGGCCGTCGACGATCAGCGAGGTGATGCGGGCGCCGTCCCGGGGGTCGACGGTGACCGTCGCGGCCCCGGCGCGCCGTACGACGACGTCGTCGTGCACGTTCGCTCCTTTTGCCGCTGAAGGCACCCAGATCCCGTTCCGGATGGCCGCGTGCGGACCGTAGCCGGACCGACCTGGTCCCGAGGCGGCGGTGACCGCCGCGGTGGGTCCAGTTGGCGTCCGCGGCGGGTGGCCTGGCAGGCTGTCACGATGACCCGATACGACACCGACACCGCCCCGACGCCGCGCGCGAGCTTCCGTGCCGGTGCGATCGCCGTGTCGCCGGTGCTGCTCGGCATCGTCCCGTTCGGACTGGTGGCCGGGGTCGCCGCAACCGAGGCGGGGCTGGGACTGGCGGAGGCCGTCGGCTTCTCCGTGGTGGTGTTCGCCGGGGCGTCCCAGCTGGCGGCGCTGGAGCTGCTCGGAACGGGTGCTCCGGCCTGGGTGGCGATCATGACCGCGGCGGTGATCAACCTGCGCATGGCGATGTACTCGGCATCGATCGGGAGCTACATGACCGATCAATCGCTGCCACGCCGGCTGGTCGCGTCGTATCTGTTGACCGACCAGGCCTATGCGCTCAGCCTGGCCCGCTACCAGCAGCAGGGTAGGACCAGACCGGAGGTCGACCGGTTCTTCTTCTACCTCGGCACCGCACTCGTGCTGTGGATGGTCTGGCAGGTCACCACGGTCCTGGGTGTGGTGGTGGGCGGAGCGGTCCCCGATGCGGTGCCGCTCGGGTTCGCGGTGCCGCTGACGTTCCTCTGTCTGCTGGTGCCGACGGTGACCGACCGGCCGACCCTGGCGGCGGCGCTGGTCGGTGGCGGGGTCGCCCTGGCCGCTGCGCCGTTGCCCGCCAACCTCGGCATGCCGCTCGGCGCCGGCGCCGGGGTCCTCGTCGGCTACGCGCTGGCGCGAAGGCAACGACCATGAGTGCGACCCAGACGGCGTGGGTCGTGATCGTTCTGGGTGGCATCGCGACCTTCGCGATCCGTGGCAGCTTCCTGCTGGTCGCCACCCGGCTCGCGGCACTGCCCGCCACCACCCGCGAACTGTTGCGGATGATCCCCGCCGCAGCTCTGGCCGCACTGGTCGTCCCGGCGTTGTTGCGCACCGACGGTGACCTGGTGCTGCTCGGTCCCCGGCCGCTCGCCGGCGTGGTCGCGTTGGGGATCGCGTGGTGGACACGCAGCGTGCTGGCCACCATCGCGGTCGGCCTGGTGGCGGTGGTCGGCTTCGAGCTGCTGCTCGGCTGAGTCGCCCGATGCCCGCTCGGCCGTGTCGATCGCTGCGGCCTCGCCCGGCACCTTCGCCGGGGGAGGAGGCGTCGCGTCCCGGCCCACGACCCAAAGCCAGATCCCGACGATCCCCAACAGTACGGTCGTGGCGATCGCGATGATGGCGAGACCGTGCCGGCTCGCTCGCAACCGGGTCAGTGGCCCATCGGGACCACGCCACGGCGAGAGCGGTCGTTCACTCATGGTGCGACGGTAGGTGTCGCATCGTCGCACCGGGTGGTGGCAACCGGCGAATGGGCCCCATCCCCAACAGGTCCGGCCCGCCTGGTTCCGTGGTCGCCGACGGCGGAGGCGGGCCGACGTGATCGCGGCTGTGAACGATCGTGGTGCCCGAACCCGAACGCCTCGAGAGGCGTTTCGCTCGAGATCCGGGCTGTCGCGGCACGGAGTTCGGCGCCCTCGGCAGGATTCGAACCTGCGACCTACCGCTTAGGAGGCGGTTGCTCTATCCCCTGAGCTACGAGGGCGGGGCCTGCGCGGATAGCTCCGTGCGATCCTCCGCGGGTTCCGGAGCGTGTCGACGGCCATCCACGATGGTGCCGGGCAGCCTACCGACGGCAACCATCGGCCCCTCGCCGGCACGACTGATGCACTCGTGAGCGGACCATTCGCGAGTGGGCATCACGCCACGGTGTCGATGAGAGCGACGTTGCCCTCCTCGCCCGCTCGCTCCAGCAACTCGGGCGTGTACCCCGACCGGCTGCACGAGATGGCCACGGGGTCGTTGACGGGCTTCAGGCCGCCCTGCTGCAGCGCCGGGATCTCGTAGGTCCTCGAGCTGGTCGGCGAGCCGCAACCGCACCGGCGGCCTGGGCGGCACCCTCTACCCGCCCGCATCCCGCGGTCAGCCGCGCGGGTCCAGCGTTCCTCGGCGCGGTCCCCATCGACCGGCCAGGACCGTGACGCTGTCACGTCCGACACCAGCGGTCAACGTCGTGGCACGACGGACCAGGGTCGAGGCTCCTCATGCGGCAGGTGATCGGCGCGGGCGAGGTCGACATCTCCCCGGAGGAGAGCCTCACGGCCTCCCTATGGCGTAGCGCCCGCGAGCAGCCCGAACGCCCGGCGGTCGCGTTCCGCTCCGCTGACCGGTTCATCGAGTGGACCACGCACCGGTTCGTCGAGGAGGTCCGCGCGGTCGCACGCGGCCTACTCGGGCTGGGGATCGAAGCGGGCCAGTGCGTCTGCATCTACTCGGCCACACGGTTGGAGTGGACGGTCCTGGACTACGCCATCTGGTCGATCGGGGGCGTGGCGGTCCCGATCTACGAGACCTCGGCCCCGGCGCAGATCGAGTGGATCGTCGCGGACGCGGAGGCGGTGGCGATCGTGGTCGAGAACGACCATCTGCTCGGCGAGTACGAGACGGTGGCCGACCGACTGCCGGGCTGCGAGCACGTCTTCGTGTTCGAGCATGCCGGGCTCGAACAGATCAAGGGTGCGGGGCGGGAGGTCACGGACGAGGCGCTCCAACGCCGGGCTGACGCGGTCACCGGTGCCGACATCGCCACGATCGTCTACACCTCGGGGACCACGGGGCGTCCGAAGGGCTGCGTGCTCACCCACGGCAATCTGGTGTTCAACGCCGCCGCGACCGAGGTGGCGCTGCCGCAGCTGCTCGGCCCGAGCAAGACCACGCTGCTGTTCCTGCCACTCGCGCACGTCTTCTCGCGCATGATCGCGGTGGTGTGCATCCGCACGGGTGTGCTGCTGGCGTTCTCGACCGGGATCCCGCATCTGCAGGAGGAGTTGGCCATGGTCAGACCCTCCTTCCTGTTCGCGGTCCCACGGGTGTTCGAGAAGATCATCGGCGGCGCACAGACGAAGGCCCACGACGCCGGCCGGGGACGGATCTTCGACCGAGCCATCGAGGTCGCCGAGCGGTCGTCCCGGGAACGCACCATCGGGTCGGTGCGGATCACGACGAGACTGCAGCACCGCATCTTCGACCGGCTCGTCTACCGCAAGCTGCGCGACGCGCTGGGCGGCAGGGTCGAGTACGCCATCTCGGGTGGGGCGGCGCTCGGAGAGCACCTGGGGCACCTGTTCGCTGGGCTCGGCATCACGATCCTGGAGGGTTACGGGCTGACCGAGACCACGGCGCCGGCGGTCGGCAACCGGCCTGATGCCCTGCGGCACGGGACCGTCGGGCGTCCGATGCCGGGGGTCAGCATCCGTCTCGTCGCCGACGGCGAGATCCAGATCAAGGGCGCCAACGTCTTCGCGGGCTACCTCGGCAACGAGGAGGCCACCCGTGAGGTCCTCGATGCGGACGGCTGGTTGCGCACCGGCGACCTCGGCGTCCTCGACGAGGCCAGCTTCCTGCGGATCACCGGCCGCAAGAAGGAGATCATCGTGACCGCCGGCGGGAAGAACGTCTCCCCGAACGCGTTGGAGGACCAACTTCGGGTTCATCCGCTGGTCAGCCAGGCCGTGGTCGTCGGCGATGGGCAACCGTTCATCGGTGCGCTGCTCACCGTCGATGGTGACGAAGTGGCACGGTGGGCTGACAGGGCCGGCAAGTCGGCCAGCACGGTCGGCCAGCTCGCGCAGGACCCGGATCTGTTTCGGGAGCTGCAGGGTGCGGTCGATGTGGCGAACGCCGCGGTGTCGAAGGCGGAACGCATCCGGGAGTTCCGGGTCATCCCCGGCGAACTCACCATCGAGGAGGGGGAGCTCACCCCGACCATGAAGGTGAAGCGCGATGTCGTCGGTACGCGCTACCGGTACCTCGTCGAGGACATCTACGATCGCACGCACTCCGGCTGAAGTCGCGCAGCCCGCCGCAACGGGGTGGGGCCACGCCGGACCTCGTCGCCCGACCCGGCCGGACTGCGGCTCCGGGCGTCGGTCATGGGGGCGACGCGTCGCCGGCGACGGCGGGCTCACCGATCGGCGAACCGTCGGGCGGCCATCGTGAGCTCGTCGTGGTGTTCGAGGGCGGCGAGCCAGCGATCCGGCCAGGCGCTCAGACCGTCCCGGGCGCCCAGCATCCCACCGACGATCGCGCCATTGGTGTCCGCGTCTCCTCCGAGCCTCACGACCTCCAGCAGGACCTCGGCGGCGGGACGCTCGTCGAGCAGCGCCGCAACCGTGAGGCCCAACGCGGTCAGCACCCACCCGGAGGCTGCGTCGTTGACCCCCTCGACGGCTCCGACCGGGCGGTCCACAGCCGCGTCGAGCGCCGCACCTACCCGCGGATCCGATCGGGGGTCCGCCGCACCCGATGCCACGAGTCCGCGCAAGGTCTCCCGATCGCGCGCGAACGTCTCGATCACCAACCCGGCGATCAGGTCGCAGTAGACGACGCAGGCATCGCGACAGACCACATGGGCGTGGGTGATCGCCGACAGCGCCGAGGCCTCCGCCGCACGGCGGTTCGCATCGTGGGCCCGGGCGAGGGCGACCGGAACAGTGCGCATCAGGGAACCGTTGCCCTGCGAGCGCCCATGGTCGACTCCGGAACGGAACGGGTCCCTCGACCGCTCGTAGGTACGGAGCCCTTGGGAGGTGGTCCCACCGATGTCCCGGGGGTCGGCCTGCATCCACCTGAGCATGTGGTCCGCCGCTGCCTCGACGACCGCATCGGATGCACCGATGTCGGTAGCGAGGTAGGCGCGTACCAACGCAAGGGTCAGGTCGGTGTCGTCGGTCGCGGCCCCCGCGGTCCATCCGAAGGTCCCACCGCCCACGATCTCGGCATCGTCGATGTTGGCGGGCAACATCCGCCGCGCCTGTGTGCGCGAGGTGAACTCGGTGGTGGCGCCGAGCGAATCACCGACGTGCACCCCGAGCAACGCCCCTGCGAACCGATCGGTATCCATGGTCTCGTCCTCTGCTGACCGTCGCTATCGCCTATGCACGCCGGCGCGGCTAACCGTGCCGCCCGCCGTCCGTGTCCGGTTCACGCGGTCACGGGGCCGACCGCGGCCGGCACCCCGTTGGCAGCGATCACGTCGCGATACCACCGGGCGCTGTCCTTCGGTGTCCGGCGCTGGGTGTCGTAGTCGATGTGCGTGATCCCGAACCGTTTCCCGTACCCGTGCGCCCATTCGAAGTTGTCCATCAGCGACCACAGGAAGTAGCCGCGCAGATCCACACCGGCCTCGATCGCCCGGTGGGCCGCGGCGAGATGCTGGTGCACGTAGGCGATGCGGTCGTCATCGTGCACCTGTCCGGCCTCCACCCGGTCGTCGCACGCCATGCCGTTCTCCGTGATCACCAGGGGGAGGCCGGGGTGATCCCGGTGCAGACGAAGGAGCATCTCCTCGAGACCCGTCGCGTCGATCGGCCAGCCCATCTCCGTGTAGGGGCCCGGCTGCCGGACGAACTCGACGTCATCACATCCCACCCACGGTCCGCCGGGTCCACCCCGTCCGGCCGCGTCCGGCCCCGGCTCGCCCGTGAAGCGGCGCACCCGTACCGGGTTGTAGTAGTTCAGCCCGAGCAGGTCGATCGGCTGGGCGATGGTCGCCTGGTCGCCGTCGTGGACGAAGGACCAGTCGGTCACCGTCACGGTGCCGTCGAACAGGTCCTGCGGGTAGCCACCCTCGAGCATGGGGCCGAGCCAGACACGGTTGGCCACCGCATCGACCTGCCTGGCGGCGTCGAGGTCGTCGGCGCCGTCGGTGTCGGGCCGGACCTGGTGCAGGTTGAGGGTGACCGCCACCTGCGCGTCCTGGCGCACCGTCGCGCGTAACGCCTGCACGGCCAGACCGTGCCCGAGGTTGAGGTGGTGCGCGGCCGCCAGGGCAGCGGCCGGCTCCTGACGGCCGGGGGCATGTTCCCCATCCGCATAGCCGAGGTAGGCCGCGCACCACGGTTCGTTCAGCGTCAGCCAGGTGTGGACCCGGTCACCCAGCGCCTCGCCGACGAGCGCGGCGTACTCCCCGAAGCGTCGGGCGGTGTCGCGGTGTGGCCAGCCCCCGTCGTCCTCGAGTGCCTGCGGAAGATCCCAGTGGTAGAGGGTCGCCACCGGCGCGATCCCGCGTTCGAGCAGGCCGTCGACCATGCGTGAGTAGAAGTCCAGGCCCGCGACGTTGACCGGGCCACGTCCGGTCGGTTGCACCCGGGGCCAGGCGACGGAGAAGCGGTAGGCCCCGAGGTTGAGTCGTGCCATCAGATCGAGGTCGTCGTCCAGGCGGTGGTAGTGGTCGCAGGCGACGTCGCCGGTGTCGCCGTCGTGCACCTTGCCCGGCGTGTGGCTGAAGGTGTCCCAGATCGATCGGCCCCGACCATCGGTCTGCGCCGCCCCCTCGACCTGGTAGGACGCGGTCGCCGTGCCCCACTGGAAACCCGGCGGGAAGTGGAGGGTGTCGTCGATCATCGTGGTGGTCCCATCAGCTATCTGCGGCAACGTCGCCGAACACTACGACATCGGGGGAAGGGGTCCGGTGACGGCTCCGACCGAGGTCCGCGCCCGCGGAGTCGCACGATCTCGTCGGTGACCACCGTCACCCTCGGCGGCAGCGGAACCAGGGGACCCCTCGTCCGAGTCACCCTCCGTCGGCACTCGTCGTATCCTCACCGGCCACACATCGCCGACCTCGAGGAACCCCGGTGTCCGACCAACCGATCCCGTTGCGCTACCGCTTGTTGACCGGCACCGACGATCGCGCCTTCTGCGAGAAGGTGAGTCAGGCGCTCGACGAGGGCTACGAACTGCACGGCGCGCCGGCGATCACGGAGGTCGCCGGGACGGTGCGGGTCGCCCAGGCCGTCGTGTTGCCCACATGACGGGCCCGGACGACATCACCTCCGCGTGGCGTCCGGACACCCTCGCGGTGCGTGGTGGCACGAGGCGAAGCGACTTCGCCGAGACCTCGGAGGCACTGTTCCTGACCTCCGGGTACGTCTACGGTTCGGCGGCCGAGGCCGCGGCCGCGTTAGCCGGGGAGACCGACCGGTTCATCTACAGTCGGCTGGGCAACCCGACCGTGGCGATGTTCGAGGAGCGTCTCCGGGCCCTCGAGGGCGCCGAGGCAGTCTGGGCCACCGCCAGCGGGATGTCCGCGGTGTTCAACGCCCTGGCTGCCACCGTGAAGGCCGGCGACCGGATCGTGGCCGCCCGAGGGCTGTTCGGGTCCTGCTTCCAGGTCCTGGACCAGATCCTGCCGAGGTGGGACATCCGGACCGATTTCGTGGACGGCTCGGACCTCGACCAGTGGGAACAGGCGCTCGCCACCCCGGCGGCGGCGGTGTTCTTCGAGACCCCGTCCAACCCGATGCAGGAACTCGTCGACATCCCGGCGGTGTGCGAGTTGGCGCACGCGGCCGGTGCCCGGGTCATCGTCGACAACATCTTCGCCACACCCGTCCTGCAGCGACCCCTCGACCGGGGTGCCGACGTGGTGGTCTACTCCACGACCAAACACCTCGACGGTCAGGGTCGCACCCTGGGCGGTGCGATCCTCGGCTCCACCGCGTTCGTGCAGGACGAGTTGCGTCCGATCATGCGTCACACGGGACCGACGATGAGCCCGTTCAACGCCTGGGTCGTGCTCAAGGGCCTCGAGACGCTGCGCCTACGCGTCGAGCACCAGACCGCCTCGGCGCTCGAACTCGCGCGGTGGCTCACCGACCACCCCGGCGTGGAGGGCGTGCGCTACCCGATGCTCACCTCGCACCCGCAGCACGAGCTCGCCCGCCGTCAGATGCAAGGTGGCGGGACGGTCGTGACCTTCTGGGTCCCCGGGGGCACCGAGCGTGCCTTCGAGGTGATCGACGCGCTGTCGCTGATCGACATCTCCAACAACCTCGGGGACGCGAAGTCGCTGGTGACCCACCCTGCGAGCACGACCCATCACAAGATCGGGGCCGACGTACGTGCTGGGATGGGCATCACCGACGGGGTGATCCGCATCTCGGTCGGCCTCGAGGATCTCGACGATCTGCGCGAGGACCTGGATCGTGCCTTGTCCCACGCGACCTGAACCGTGTGATGCCACCGGATCGGAACCGTTCGCTGTCGCGACGCTGATCACGTGCTCGTGGCCTCAGCGGCCGCCCGGCACGGTCGGATCGGCGAGTGGGCCCAGCGTGTTCGCATCCTGCGCGACCTGCCAGTAGGCGCCCATGCGTGCCACGAACCGCTTGGGGGACTCCGCGAAACAGCGCTCGCCCAGTGTCCGGGCGTGCGCCTGGAGTTCCGCTCGGCGACGGTCGAGCAGCGCACAGACCTGAGCCACCGTCTCCTCGCCGCCGTAGCGCTCCGGTTCGGTCAGAAGATCCTCGCGGAGGACCGCCAGGTCGTGGTCGTCGCCCAGCAGGTCGCTGAGGTCGTGCAACTGCGAACGCTGCGCCTTCAACACCTCCGGCCAGAGGTCCTGCAGCAGCCGCACCTGGTAGCGGTGGTACTTCACCCGCTTGCGCCATTCGTGGAACGCCGGGGAACTCGGCTGGTCATAGGCATCCTGCATCCGCGCCCGAGCGCGCGCGTAGGTCTTGGCGAGCCCACCGGCGACGACGTCGAACCCTTCGGCCTCGAGCTCCCAGGTCTCGATGCGTTCCAGGCCGAGCTCGAGATCCGCCCGGACGGCTTCTATCCGTCGTTCCAGGTCCTCGCCCAGGACCTGGTCGCGGCGCTCGACCAGGGCCGTTCTCACCGGTGCCGTTCGCGCCAGGACCGAACCACCGGTGCCGGCCCCATCGGAGTAACGGGCCACGAGCGCGTCGTAGGTCTCGAGCCCCACGGCGGCGTCGCGGTCCGCCGCGATCCGCCGGGTCGCATCCCGGAAGGCGGCGTTCTCCTGGCCGTAGAGCTCCGGAGCGGCCGGTCGCACGAGACGTAACAGCGCCCGAACCTTCTTGCCACGCTTGCGGACCGCGTGGACCGCAGCGTGCCGGTCCGGGTCGCCGAGGTCGTCGAGGCCGCGTTCGACCTGATGGCGGGCGATGCGCCGCAACTGGTGGCGGGGCGAACCGCCGGGTTGCCACCGGTAGATACCCATCGCGTCCTCCTGGTCGGTTCCAGGATGGCCGCGCCGTGAGCACCATGGATGCGTCACCCCCTGCACGAACGGGCGGGCATCACGCAGTGAGCATGACCGCGGGAGCCGAGGATCGGCCGGGAGAGCGAGTGCAAGTCCCGGGTACGAGGTGACGGGTGGCGCGAGGAGGTGACGCGGCGGTCGCGGATCCGGGACGGCTCGGCGACGCTGGCCGTGCAGCGCGGGTGGTCCGTGGCTGGGCGGGGAGGTCACGCGGGCATCGGTCAGCGGGTCTCGCCGTTCGCCGTCCGATGGGGTCCCTCATGGTTGATCCGGAGCTCGCACGGCCATCCGTCGGACACCGCTTCACAGCGCGTGGTGTCCGATCGTTGCTCGGCACGGATGGCTTCGCTCAGTTCCTGCATCCTCGCGACTCGGCGCACCCAACGGTCATGCCGCCAGTTGCGGAGTTGGCGCCTCGCCCCGCGCACCACGACTCCGCTCCGTCTCCGAGTTGCATGTTGGCACGGCGCGAGCCTCGGGGGAAGGACTGCAGCGCATCACCTCGGCGGCGTTGTCACCGCTGCTCTCTGCGCGGTGACCGATCCGGTGCCTACGC
>PWLR01000275.1 GCA_003558435.1 Nitriliruptoraceae bacterium
CCGCCCGCAGGTCGCAGTCGATGTCGTGGTCGGCCACGAAGGCGGTCAGCGCGGCGTGGTTGTCCGCACCGAGCCGCACCAGTTCGTCGAACTCGCCCGGGAAGTGGGACAGACCGTTGTGGACACCGTGGGTCAGCGACGGTTCGACGAACCCACCGTTGCGCCCGGAAGCGCCGTGACCGATCCGTTCGGCCTCGAGCAGCACGACGCGCAGGGCCGGATCGCGTCCGGTCAGCTCGAGCGCGGTCCACAGGCCGGTGAACCCGCCGCCGACGATGATCACGTCCGCGGAGGCCTCACCGGCGAGCGGCGGTCCGAAGGAGGATCCGCCGTCGAGCCAGGGACTCCCCGCGCCGATCGTCACGCGTGGCGCTCCTCGGGGAACGCCGCCTGCACGGCCGGGTGCACGAGCGCGCCACCGTCGACGTTGCGGGCGCCGGCGAGGACCGGCGACTCGTCGTCGGTACCGGCCTTGCCGGACACCAGGTCGTCGGCCAGGCGCAGCAGCTTCGGGGTGACGGCCGCGGACAGGGCCTTGGAGGCCGTGCGCGGGAACTGACCGGGCACGTTGGTCACGCAGTAGTGCAGGACCCCGTGCTCGATGTAGGTCGGCTCCGACAGCGAGGTGGGACGGGCGGTGGCGATGCACCCGCCCTGGTCGATGGCGAGGTCGACCACCACGGACCCGGGACGCATGGAGGCGACCTGTTCCTCGGAGACCACCATGGGGGCGCGTGCACCGGGGACCAGGGCCGCGCCGATCACCAGGTCGGCCTCGCGGACGTGCTCACCGACCAGCGCCGGCTCGCTGACCTGCGTGGCATCGAGGGTCCCGGCGAGGTGGTGCTCGTAGAGACGCTGGAGGTCGACGTCGACCCCGGTGACGTGCGCGTCGAGGCCCTTGGCGCCCCGGGCGGCCATCCTGCCCGCCACGCCCATGCCGAGCACGACCACCTTCGCGGGCGGGACCCCGGCGGCGCCGCCCATCAGCGTGCCGGACCCACCGTTGGCCGACGACAGCGACGAGGCCCCGACGATCGCCGCCGCACGACCGGCGATCTCCGACATCGGTGCCAGCAGCGGCAGCCCGTGGCGGTCGGTGAGCGTCTCGAACGCGTACGCCCGGATACCCGACTCCAGCAACGCGGCCGTCAGCTCCGGCTCCGCCGCCAGGTGCAGGTAGGCGAACAGCGTGAGGTCGGAGCGGAAGTACGGGAACTCGCTGTGCTGCGGCTCCTTGACATTGACGACCAGGTCGGCGCCCCAGACCTCGGCGACGTCGGTGAGCACGTCGGCGCCGGCGGTCTTGTAGTCGGCGTCGCTGAACCCGGCACCGTCACCGGCGCCGCTCTCGACCCGGACCGCATGGCCCCGCTCGATCGCGGTGTGGGCCGCCGAGGGGGTGAGCGCCACCCGGCGTTCGCGGTCCTTGGATTCGGCGGGCAGACCGATCGTGATCGCCATCTCAGGCCTCCATCTTCTCGGTCGCCTCGCCGAGCACCTGGTCGAGGATCCGCAGGATCTCCCCGAGCTCGGCGCGGCCGGCGATCAGCGGCGGGGACAGCTGGATGACGGGTTCGTCGCGGTCGTCGGCGCGGCAGATCAGCCCGAGCTCGATCATGCGGCTCGACAGGAAACCGCGCAGGAGCCGTTCGGTCTCCTCGTCGTCGAAACCGATCTTGTGTTGGCGGTCCTTGACGAGTTCGAGCGCCCAGAAGTACCCGGTCCCGCGCACGTCGCCGATGATCTCGTGCCGGTCGTAGAGGTCCTGGAGCTGCTCGCCGAACCAGGCGCCGTTGCGCTGCACGTTGCCGAGGATGTCCTCCTTCTCGAACACCTCGATGTTGGCGAGCGCGACGGCGGCGGCGACCGGGTGACCGCCCCAGGTCGAGCCGTGCAGGTACATCGAGGTCTCGTCGCGGGCCAGCACGTCCTTGATGTGCGAGCGGAACGCCAGACCACCCAGCGGCTGGTAGGCCGAGGTCACGCCCTTGGCGAAGGTGAGGATGTCGGGCAGGTAGCCGAACGCTTCCGCGCCGGTCCAGTAGCCGAGCCGGCCGAAGGCGCAGATGACCTCGTCCGAGACCATCAGGATCCCGTAGGTGTCACAGATCCGGCGGACCTCCTCGAGGTAGCCCTCCGGGGGCGTGAAGCAACCGCCGGCGTTCTGGACCGGTTCGACGAAGATCGCCGCGATCTGGTCGGGGCCCTCGGCGATGATCATCTGTTCCATCGACCGGGCACAGCTGAGATCACACGGCGGGCAGGCCTGACCGACCATGCAGCGGTACTCGTTGGTGTTGGGCGCATGGAAGTGACCCGGACGCAGCGGCTCGAACATCTTGCGCAGACCGGGCAGTCCGGTCAGCCCCAGCGCCCCGAAGGTGGTGCCGTGGTAGGCGTAGTTGCGCGAGACGAACTTGGTCCGGGTCTCGCCGCGCATCTGGTGGTACTGGATCGCGAGCTTCATCGCGGACTCGACCGCTTCCGAGCCCGAGTTGACGAAGAAGAAGTGGTCGAGGTCACCGGGGAAGCGCTCGGCGAGCGCCCCGGCCAGATCGATCGCCGGCTGGTGGGCGTAGCCCCAGTTGGTCGCGAACGGCAGCTTGGCCATCTGCGCGGTCGCCGCGTCGACCAGTTCCTGGCGCCCGTAGCCGAGCTGGGCGCAGAACAGCGCCGACAGCCCGTCGAGGTAGCGGTTGCCCTGATCGTCCCAGACGTAGCAACCCTCCCCGTGGTCGAGCACGGGGACGGACGGGTGCTCGCCGATCCAGTCGGCCGAGCGGGTGAAGTGCAACCACAGGTTGCCGTCGGAGAGCTGTGCCTCGGTCCGTGCCTCGGCCTGATCCTGAGTCATGGGGGGGAACCTCAGTAGTTGATGTCGGTCATGACGTGCTTGATGCGGGTGTAGTCCTCGAGGCTGTACATCGACAGGTCCTTGCCGTGCCCCGAGTGCTTGAACCCGCCGTGGGGCATCTCGGCCACGATCGGGATGTGGGTGTTGATCCACACCGCACCGAAGTCGAGGTGCTTGGCCACCCGCATCGCGCGGCTGTGGTCGCGGGTCCAGACACTGGAGGCCAGGCCGTACTTCACGCCGTTGGCCCAGGTGAGCGCCTGCTCTTCGTCGCTGAAGCGCTGCACGGTGACGACCGGCCCGAAGACCTCGTTCTGGGACAACTCGTCGTCCTGCTGCAGGCCGGCCACGACCGAGGGCTCGAAGAAGAACCCGTCACGGGCCAACGGGTGGCCGCCGACAACGACCTCGTTGTGGCCCGGCAGACGGTCGAAGAACCCACCGACCCGGGCGTGCTGGTCGGCGTTGTTGAGCGGGCCGTAGTCGGGCTCGTCGCCGTCGGCTGCGTCGGCGGGACCGCCGGTGCGGGTGCCCGCGGCCTGCTCGGCCAGCGCGGCGACCAGATCGTCGTGGATCCCCGACCCCGCCAGCACGCGGGTCGCGGCCGTGCAGTCCTGGCCGGCGTTGAAGTAGCCGGCTCCGGCGATGCCGGCGGCGGTCGCCTCGACATCCGCATCGTCGAACACGATCACCGGGGCCTTGCCGCCCAGCTCCAGGTGGGTCCGCTTGAGATCCTTGGACGCCGCTTCCGCGACCTCCATCCCGGCGCGGATCGATCCCGTCACGCTCACCAGTTGCGGGATCTCGTGCGCCACCAGCGCGCGGCCGGTGTCGCGATCACCGCAGACGACGTTGACCACCCCGTCCGGGAGGAACTCGCTCATCAACTCGGCCATGAACACCGTCGAGATCGGCGTGGTATCGGAGGGCTTGAGCACCACGGCGTTGCCGGCGGCGATCGCGGGGGCGAACTTCCAGATCGCCATCATCATCGGGTAGTTCCACGGGGTGACCTGCGCACACACCCCGATCGGCTCGCGCCGGACGTACGAGGTGTGCCCCTCCATGTACTCACCCGCCGAGCGCCCCTCCAGGACCCGTGCGGCGCCGGCGAAGAAGCGGATCTGGTCGATCCCCGCCGACAGCTCCTCGTCCACGGTCAGCTGGAAGGGCTTGCCGGTGTTCTCGCACTCGAGCCGGATGAGCTCCTCACCGCGGGCCTCGAACGCGTCCGCGATGCGCAACAGCGCCAGACTCCGGGTCGCCGGCGTGGCGTCACGCCAGGCCGGAAAGGCCGCAGCCGCCGCACGACAGGCCGCATCGACATCGTCGGCACCCGAGCGCGGCGCGGTGGCGAACACCTTGCCGGTCGCGGGATCGACCAGCTCCATGGTCTGCCCGGAGCTCGCCGGCGTCAGCTTCCCACCGATCAGGTTCATCGTCTCGCGCATGCGCATGCCTCCACCGCTCGGTCATCGTCCGTGCTACGAACCCTACGAGCGTCATCGTGATGGTGTCGCTGGCCGAGTGGCGCGTCCCGCCTGGCGCGCGTTGGCCAGGTGGAGCAACCGCTCGCCGTCCCGGTCACGCCTACCCTCGGCCAACCGTCGAGGCGAGGTCCCCCATGCCGCTGTGGCTGTCCGAGCTGCTCCACGACCCGGGCCTGGGCGCCGAGGTGGTGGCCGGCCGGGCCGGGGTCGACCGACGCGGTCCCATCCGGTGGGCGCACATCTCGGAGCTCCCCGACCCCACGCCGTGGCTGGAGGGTGGCGAACTGCTGCTCACCACGGGGCTCGGGGTCAAGGACAGCGAAGACCTGCAGCGCCGGTTCGTCTCGGGGGTCGCGGAGCGTGGCGTGGTGGCGCTCGGCTTCGCGATGGGGGTGAGCCTCGACGCGGTCCCACCGGCGATGCTCGCCGCCTGCGAGGAGCACGCCCTGCCGCTGTTCACGATGCCCTACGAGATCCCGTTCATCGCGGTCAGTCGCCGGGTCGCCCACCACTCCTACGAGGAGCACTACGCGACGCTGCGCAGCGCCATCGATCTGCACCGCCAGGTCCTGGCCACGGTGACCACCGACGGCGGGATCCCCGGGGTGCTCGCGACGGTGGGACGCGCGATGCCGGCCGTGGCGCTCATCGCCCTCGACTTCTCCGGCCGCGAGCTGGCCCGCGCGGACGAGCACGGTCTGGCCCGGGACCTCGATGCCACCGCGCTGTGGGAGGCCCTCCCCCACGACCGCCCGCGAGCGAGCGTGACCCTGCGGGAGCGCACCCTGATCTCCACCGCCGTGATGCTCGGCCGCCACCTCGAGGCCATGGTGGTCGCCGTCTGCGGGCGCCCCCTGCTCGAACACGAGGAACTGTTGTTCGAACAGGGGGTGGCCGGGGTCAACCTCGAGCTCGCGCGCCACCGCTCGGTGCGCGACGCGCAGCGCAGCCGGGTCGACGAGCTGTTGGAGGAGGTCGCGAGCGGCCGGACCACCAGCGCGATGGTGGCCCGGTCCCTGAGCCGGTTGGGGGCCAAGCCCCTGGAGAGCTTCCGGGTGCTGGCCGTCGCCCGCCCGGGCGGGGACGAGCACGCCCTGTGCACGCTCGTCGAGGATGCCCTGGTGGACCTCGGACCGCCGGTGGTCGGGCGCCTCGACGGGGTCGTGCACGCCGTGGTGCCCGACCGGGAGGACGCCGCCGAGCGGATCGTCGCCGCCGGCCTGCGTCGTGGGTGGCCCGAGCTCAGGGTGGGGCGCAGTCGCGCGAAGTCCGAGCTGGACGCGCTGCGGGCGGCGCTCCGCGAAGCGGGGGTGGCGCTCCACCTCGAGGGCACCTCGCCCGTGCGGGACGTCGAGTCGCTGGGCCTGACCGGGCTCCTGGCCGGGATCCGTGACGACCTCGGGGCCGCCGACTTCGTCGGGCAGGTGCTCGGGCCCGTGCTGTCCCACGACGCCGGCGAGAACGGCGCGCTGATCCGCACGCTGCGGGCCTACCTCGCCCACGGCTGCCGCCCGGGGCCGGCGGCCGACGAACTGTGCGTGCACCGCCACACCCTGGCCTACCGGCTCGACCGGGTCCGCGACCTGACCGGACGCGACCCACGCGCGGGCGAGCACCTGATCGAGTTCGGTCTCGCCCTCGAACTGCTCGAACGCCCCGTTCCATGACGGTCAGCTTCTGGCTCGCCGACGCGGGCGACGACCTCACCCCACGCGAACCGCTGGACGGCTCCGTGACCGTCGACGTCGCCATCGTCGGCGCCGGGTTCAGCGGGCTGTGGACCGCTCGCGAGGTGCTGCGCCGTGACCCGTCACGATCGGTGCTGGTCGTCGAGGCCGAGATCGCGGGTTTCGGCGCATCGGGACGCAACGGTGCCTGGTTGAGCTCCGGGATCGCGGTCACCCCGAGCGAGCTGGAGCGACGGACCTCGGCCGCGACGGTGCGGGCGGTGACCCGGGCCATGCGCGCCACCGTCGACGAGGTGATCCACGCGCTCGACGAGGACGGCATCGACGCCCGGGTCCGCCGCGGCGGGATCCTGCGCATCGCGCGCGGCGCCCACGAGTTGCCGGCCCTGTCCGGGTCGATGGCGGCCGCGACCCGGTTGGGGATCGATGAGGGCCTGCAGGTGCTCTCCGCGGACGAGTTGGCGGCGCGGGTACGGGTCGCCGGCGGGCTGCGCGCGGTGTTCGACCCCTACGCGGCCGCGATCCACCCGGGCCGGCTGGTGCGCGGGCTGGCCCGTGCGGTCGAGGCCAACGGTGGTCGGCTCGTGGAGGGCACCCCGGCGCTGGACGTGCGCGGCCGGGCGGGTGGGGTGTCCCGGCCCCAGGTCCGTACCGCGACCGGCACCGTCACCGCCGACGCCGTGGTGCTCGCGACCGAGGCCTGGACCGCGCAGTTGCCCCGACGTCGCCGCGAACTGCTGCCGCTGTACTCGCTGATCGTGCTGACCGACCCGGTCGACTACGCGACGTGGCGGGAGATCGGGTGGCGCGGCCACGAACTGCTGTCCTCACACCGCTACACGGTCGACTACCTGTCGCGGACCGTCGACGGACGGGTGCTGTTCGGGGGCCGCGGCGCGCCCTACCACCTGGGCTCGCGGATCGATCCGGCCTACGACCGGCACGCGGCCACCCACGGGTTGCTCCGCGATCAGCTGGCCGGCTGGTTCCCGCCGCTCGCGAACACCCGGTTCTCCCACGCGTGGGGCGGCCCGCTCGGGATGCCACGCGACTGGCTGCCGTCGTTCGCGTTCGATCCGGCCTCGGGCCTGGGCCACACGTGGGGCTACACCGGCCAGGGTGTGGGGGCGAGCAACCTCGGTGGCCGGGTCCTGGCCGACCTGATCGTCGAGGGCGTCACCCCCTTCGCGGAGCTTCCGATGGTCGGGCACCGTTCGCGCCGGTGGGAGCCGGAGCCCCTGCGGTGGCTGGGGGCGCGCTATCTGCAGACCTCGTTGGCCCGGATCGACGCGAGAGCGGCCCGCACCGGCCGGGCCCCGACCGGACGGAGCCTGGCCGAACGACTCGTGCGGCACTGAGCGGTTCGGGCGGCCGGTTCGGGCGGCCGGTTCAGGCGCCGGGGAGTCTCGGCCACCAGGACGAGGCGAGGTCGAGCTGTTCGACCAGCAGCGCGAGGCTCACGGACACGGCGTTGAACACCGCATGGCCGAGGATCGGGACCAGCAACGAGCCGGTGCGGTGGTAGGCGATCGCCAGCAGGATCCCGACGGTGAACAGTCCGACCAGCGCCAACGGCTGGGAGAACAGCACCTCGAAGTGGATCACCGCGAACACCGCCGACGACAGCACGGCGGCCGGCCACATCCCGAACCTGTGGTCCAGGGCCCGGAACAGCACCCCGCGGAAGACGATCTCCTCGGTGATCGGGGCGAGGACCACGGCCAGCAGGATCGCGAGCACCGTCGCGGCGCCACCGGCCAGGGCGATGTCGAGGACCTCCTGCTCGACCGCCTCGCCGTCGCCGAAGGACAGCACGAACACCGCGTTCACGGTGTAGGTGACGATCACGGTGACGATCCCGACACCGAGCCCGATCGCCCACATCAGCCCGGTGGACCGGGTGGGACCGAGCAACCGGCGGAAGGGCCGGCCGGCGATCAGCAGGGGCAGCAGGCTGAGCGCGAACACGGTCAGCTGCAGCACGATCGTCACGACCAGCCCGAAGATCAGTTCGGGTCCCTCCGGCAGGGCGGTGGTCCCCGGCCCGTCGGCGAAGCCGTCGAAGGCGAGCACGAGCAGGTTGGGCGCGACGAAGATCAGCACCGTGGCCAGCGCGATCAGCAGGCCGTAGGGCGAGGGCACGCGATCGAGGGGGGTGCGTTCGTCGGTGCGCACCTCCGAATGCGGTTCCGGCGAGGGGCCGGAGGCCGCGGGCTGGCCGGACGGTGGCGGCGGGGGTGGCGGCGGCTGCCAGCCTGGCGGTGGGGACTGATGGGTCACGAACGGGCCTTCCGGGTGGTGAGGACGGCACCGATCAGCACGATCGGGAGCGCGAGGGCGGCCGTGAGCACCAGCAGGGGCAGGCCCCCGCCGTCGGATCCCGGCCCGGAACCGCGGTCGGCCGCGGCGTCCGCCTGCTGCTCGTCGATCGTGACCTCCATGCCGGTGCCGGCGGTGGCGCCCGCCGCGTCGGTGGCGAACAGCGCCACCTCGTAGTCACCGGCCGGGACCGCCGCACCGTCGTCGTCGAGGAACCGCCAGGTCGCGGCGTGCGTGCCGGCCTCGGCGGTACCGATGGTGCGCTTCGCCACGACGGTACCCGCGGTGTCGCGGACCTCCAGACGGAGCAGCACCGGCTTGTTGACCTCGGTCTCCACGGTGACCGCGTCGTCGATGCCGAGCAGTCCCTCGACCGCGCGCGTGGCCGCGACCTGCAACGGCTGATCGGTCCCGGGGGGCGGGGTCAGCAGCCAGCCGTCACCGTCCCGGGAAGCCGTCCAGGTCCCGAGGGCCAGGTCCACGAGCACCTCCCCGTCCCCGTCGGCGACGACGACCTCGCGGTCGCCCCGGATGGTCAACTCCTCGTCCGTGGACATGCCCACGCGGATCCGATCCGGCGCCTCGGACGGGATCGTCGGCGTGATGCCGCCGTAGTAGGCGGCGAGGATGCTGACGTGATCCTCGCCGCGATCGGCCCGACCGCGTGCCCCGTACTGCCCCATGCCGACGCCGTGGCCCCACCCGCGGCCCTCGACCACCACCTCGTCGTCGCCGACCTCGATCTCGAACCGGGTCGAGGGGATCGTGGTCGGGAGCGGCCGGACCCCGTCACTGCGCGCGGTCGGGAACCGGTCGGGGTAGGCGCTCGGCGCCACCCGTGACACGAAATCGCGCAGCTCGAGGGCGCTCACCCGGACCTCCGTACCGTCCCGGCCCGTGAAGCGGATGTCGGCGTCCTGGTCGGTGACCGGCCCCAACCGCTCGACCGAGCCGACCGGCGTCACGGCTCCCAACGTCTCGCCGCGACCGAGGATCTCGTCGAACTCCTCACGGGTGAACCGCACCGTCCACCGGTGGTAGGGCGACGCCTCGTCGTCGGGGTCGTCGATGGACACCAGGTAGGGCCGGGGTCCGGACCGGGGGAAGACGTCCTCGTTGGCGTAGGTCGTGCCCCCCGAGGTCGAGAAGTAGCGCGCCAGGATGGGTTCGCCGGCGTCGTCGACCAGCATCTGGCCCGCCGTGGCATCGACGGCCTGCTGCCACCGTTCGCCCTCGTCCAACACGACGTCGGCGCCGCGGAAGACCTGGCAGGCGGTGCTGGCGCAGATGTCGTAGCCGTCGAAGCTCGCCAGCCCGATCGAGTACCACGCGTAGGTGCGCGCGGCGATCGCCTGCGCCTTGAGGGCCTCCAGCGCCCAGCGCGAGGGCATCTCGGCGACCCCGGCGACGTAGTCCTCCATCGACAGGTCGTTGACGAGCACCGGACCCGAGGCCCCGGTCGGACGCAGTTCCAGGGTGTCGCGGTAGCGACGTTGCCCGTCGACCTCCAGCAGTCCGCCGTCGGCCACCTCGAAGCGCACGGCGCCCTCGACGCGCACGGCCTCGTCCGCCACCACCTCCGAGACCGTCCCCGCGAGCACGGCGAACATGCCGAGGAGCCCGACCGCCAGCAGGCTGGCGGCGCGACGAGCTTCAGCCATCGACGCTGGCGAGCGGCAGACGTTCGATGTCGGCGCCGAGCGCCTGCAGCCGGGGCACGAACCCGGCGTACCCGCGGTCGACGTGGTGCACGTCGTGGACGAAGGTCTCGCCGGTGGCGACCAACCCCGCCATCGCACCCGCGGCCCCGGCACGGACGTCGAGGCCCTGCAGGTGGGCGCCGTGGAGCTTGACGGGACCCCGGATCAGGGCATGGTGGCCGTCGATCTGGACATCCGCGCCCATCCGGGCGATCTGCTCGACGAACGAGAACCGCGACTCGAACACGTTCTCCGTGCAGCGGCTGGTGCCCTGGGCCTGACTGAGCAGCACCATCATCTGGGGCTGCAGATCGGTCGGGAAACCGGGATAGGGCAGGGTGACCACGTTGACGGCATCGAGCTCGTCGGCCTTGATGCGCAACGAGTTCCCGCCCTCCTCGACCAGTACCCCGGCGGCGCGCAGCTTGATCAGCGGCATCGTCAGGTCCGAGGGCCGGACGCGTTCGATGAGCACGTCACCGCCGGTCAGTGCGGCCGCCATGGCGTAGGTTCCCGCCTCGATGCGATCCGGGCAGGTCGCCCAGCTGATCGGGTCCAACCGTTCGACCCCGTGGATCTCCAGGGTCGGACCCCCGATGCCCTCGATCTGCGCCCCCATCGCCTCCAACATGCGGCACAGGTCCTGGATCTCGGGCTCCCGGGCCGCGTTGTCGATCACCGTGGTGCCGTCGGCGAGCACCGCCGCCATCACGAGGTTCTCGGTCGCGCCGACGG
>PWLR01000283.1 GCA_003558435.1 Nitriliruptoraceae bacterium
GGAGCGCCAGTGGCGCTCCCCCTACCAACCTGCGATCTGCAGAACTCTCCGCCAGCTGCCGGCGTACCGTCCCTTGCCTCGGTAGGAACTCCGGCGTCGATGGCCGCTCCGGCGGGGCGCCATGGAAGCCCACGTAGCCAACCAGCCAGCTGTTGCGGTGACCACCGCTTCCTCACAGTAGGCGCCTCGAAGTTGTTCGATCTCGAAGCCGAGGACGTCAAACCTCATGCCCGACAGGGTGCTCGCCCGGCTCTGACGCCGATCGCCTCGCCGGCGGTCGGCTGCACCGCAAAGCGACCCACCCTCGCGGCCCGATGAGCGTGCACGTCACGGACCCGCCTAGCGGCGCCGAGAGCCGATCCACAGCTGCCGCATGGGTGCCGCAATTCCCGGGGCGACGTCGGCGGCCGACACCGTGCGTTCCCTGGTCGACCGCCTGACGGGGACGCACCGATCCGGGGTCTCCGTCGGGCGAGCGCCCGTCCCCGATACCGAAAGGCAGGTGCGGGACGTCGGGGTGGTCCCACCCGATGGCCGGCTTCTGCCCGTGTTCGGATCCATCCTTGCTACCTGGACTCGAACCGACTTTGATCTCTCGACATCAAGATGACCGAGGGTGGTCGTCATCACGCCGTGGAAGAGGGAGAAGGCGACTTGCGACGTCGACGTTTCGGGGCATTGGTCCTCGTACCGGCTCTGGTGCTGTCCATCGGGGTGGCACCTGCCCCCGGCGGGGTCACACCACCCCCGGGTGACATCCACAACATCGAGTACTACGGCACCGTGCCGATGTCCGGGATGACCTCGATGCAAACCGTGCAGTACGGCAACCGCGATGTGTTGTTCGTCACCGGCCGTTTCGGTCTGCGTTCGTATGACCTGTCCGACCCGCTCGACCCGGTCGAGCTCGGACACCTCGACTCCGATGAGCTCATGCTCGAGGGGGACACCCGGGGAACCTTCTGGCAGAGCGAGTCCACCAACTACGACCAGAAGCGCAAGCTGGCCTTCCTGTCGCGTGATCCGAGAGCTTTCAGCCAGGCACAGAACCAGGGCATCGCCGGGGTCTACATCGTCGACATCCGAGACCCGGAGAACCTGCAGCTCAAACTGTTCCACGAGGTACCCGCCGGGCACACCACGACCTGCATCAACGACTGCCAGTTCCTCTGGAGCGGGGGACCCGCACCCAACGTCGACCAGCCCGACGACTGGATCGGCCGCCCCATCTTCGTCACCGACGTCCGCAACCCGAACGCCCCCTACACCTACCCGGACCCGATCGACACCGGACGCTGGCGTGGGGAGACCGACTACAGCCACGACGTGCAGGTCGACAACCAGGGGGTCGCGTGGGTTTCGGGCCGCGGCGGCGTGCGCGGCTACTGGACCCAGGGCCGTCAGTGGGACCCCGTGCAGGAGCGCTACCGCATCGCCCGTGCCTGGGACCCGGTCCCCTACGCAGGTGGGGAACTCGAGGCCCCCTACACCATGTCCGGCGCGATCCACAACAGTGAGCGTCCCGTCGACGGGCTTCCCGGCCAACGCAGCGGCGTCGGCCAGCGCGATAGCGAGCGGCCCTTCCGTCCCGACGCGAACGCCGGTGCCGACCTCGACCTGGGCTACGAGCCGGGTGAACTCATCTACGTCACCGACGAGGCGTTCCTACCGTGCCCGAACGCAGGCAAGTTCTGGATCGCCTCGCTGAAGGGCTCCGACCAGGGACAGGCCTGGGCAGACGATCGTGCGGAGAGCCCCTTCCAGCTCGAAACCGTCGGAGTGTGGAGCCCCTTCGAGAAGGAAGGGTCGACCGATTCGGGCACCTGCTCGGCGCACTACTTCAAGATGAAGGACGGCATCGTGGCCGGCGCCTGGTACACCCAGGGCTTCCGGTTCCTTGATGTGACAGACCCGACCAACCCCTTCCAGATCGCCTACTGGCGACCCGACGGTGGCAGCGGGAACACCACGCTGTGGCACGGTGATGTGATCTATGCAGGGGACTCGGTGCGTGGCATCGACGTCCTCAAGCTCGGACCGGGGGCTGACGTAGCCTCGGCGAGCCAGGCCGAAGTCCTGGCGCCGCAGTTCACACCCGCGCAGGCGGCGGCGGCCAACCGGGTCGTGGCCAACCTCCGTCCGGACCCGGCCTTCGGCTGGTCCTGCGCCGTGCCGGCCGACCTCTGAGCGCAAGAAGCCGGCCGGTCCCCGGTTGATCGGTCCGACCCTCGAGGACGTCCCCGCTCCGGCGGGGACGTCCTCTTGCAAGGACCGATGAACAGCGTCCCGACTCCCCGAGCGCGGCCACCACCCTTGGGCTGGCCCTCGCAGCCGGACTCGCCCCCGGCCAGCGCGCCGAGAAGAACTGCTCGCGCAGACGACCGGAACGGCTTTCCGCGGCGAACTGGCTTCCGGCAACCGCCGCTGCTCGGAGGTCAGGCCTTCGGCGACGGACAGGCCGCCTCTGCCGCTCCGGTCTGATCCGCACGGGAGCCCCGTCTGCGGCCGCCTGCCGCCGGATCGCGAACGGTGGCCGCGCCGTCCGCAGTCGGAGGGTCGGGAGCTAGACGGTGACGGTCATGAACCCGCTCCTGCGTCCCTGCTATGAGACGACCGCGGTTCGGCTAGCGTCATCCACCGGATCGAGGAGATGTGCCGGTGCCCCTTCACCAACGATTTCGTGA
>PWLR01000149.1 GCA_003558435.1 Nitriliruptoraceae bacterium
CGACAACGTCGGCGGCTGAGTCCGGGCTCGTCCAGCGAGCACTCGTCCAGCTCAGCACGGCCTCCTGCCGGCCTCGCCGCGGTCATCGGACCAGCGGTGCGCCACGCTGGCCGGGGACCGCGCGACCGTTCCTAGCGTCGATCGCGAACCGTCTGGGAGCCTACCGTCTGGGAGCCTGATGTCGACGCCTACGACAAGCTCAGGAACGCGCTGACGGGACTCGCCGTCCTCACGCTCGTGCTCGGATGCGGTAACGCGGACGACGAGGCCGGTAGCGCGTCGATCGACGGCGCGGTGGACGACCCGGTGGTCGACCCGGTGGTCGACGCCGTGGCCGAACCGCCCGCGGACGACGAGACCGCGGACGACGGTGCCGACCCACCCGCGAACGACGAGACCGCGGACGACGGTGCCGACGCGGCGGCGGGCACTGACCGCGACGGTTCGGGCACGGGGACTGATGCGGGCACACGCGGCTTCGACGAGACCGAGCAACCCGAGCCCCGCAGCTTCACCATCGCGGCCTCGGGCGACCTGCTGATCCACGGCGGGGTCCGACAGCAAGCGGCCGACAACGCGAGCGACACCAGCGAGGAGTTCGACTTCCGGCCCATGTTCGACGAGGTCCGACCCGTGTTGTCCGACGTCGACCTGGCGATCTGCCACCTCGAGGTCCCCCTGTCGGCCGACAACTCGACACTGTCGGGCTACCCGATGTTCTCCGCCCCCCGGGAACTGGCGCCCGCCATCGCGGACGCCGGGTTCGACGCCTGCTCGACCGCGTCGAACCACTCCATGGACCAGGGCGGCGACGGCGCCACCCAGACCCTGGACCTGCTCGACGAGGCCGGGGTGCGGCACGCCGGGATGTCGCGCACCGAAACGGAGGCGACCACCCCGAACCTCGCGACGGTCGGCGACGTCGAGGTGGCCCACCTGTCCTACACCTACGGACTGAACGGCATGCCGTTGCCGCCGGACGCGCCGTGGATGGTCGATCTCATCGACGAGGACCGCATCCTGGCCGATGCGGCGCGGGCGCGTGATGCCGGTGCCGAGTTCGTGATCGCCAGCATGCACTGGGGTGTCGAGTACCAACAGGCACCCTCTGCCGAACAGCGCCAGCTGGCACAGGCGTTGCTGGCCGATGACGCCATCGATCTGATCCTCGGTCACCACGCCCACGTGGTCCAGCCCATCGAGGTCCTCGACGGCCGCTACGCGGTCTACGGGCTGGGCAACTTCCTGTCCAACCAGTCGGCCTCGTGCTGCCGCACCGAGACCCAGGACGGCGTGATCGTGGTCATCGAGGTCGAGGAGGTCGACGACGGCCTGGAGGTGTCCGAGGTGTCCTACGTCCCGACCTGGGTCGATCGGGGCGACTTCACGATCCTCGACGTCGGCGCGGCGCTCGCGGATGCGGACCTCCCGGGCGACCGCCGCGAGACCCTGGAGGCATCCTGGGACCGCACGGTCGAGGCCATCACCGCCGACGGCGCCGACGAGCACGGGGTCGCACCGCGCCACGTCGATGCGGCCCGACCCGACGGGCCGGAGATGGTGGCCACGCCCTAGCCCAGGAGCTCGTCCAGGTAGGAGGTGAGCGTCGAGGGTCGGTGGCCGAGCAGCAGGCCGAGGACGGTGGCGTCACCTGGCGAGCCGTGCCGGTCGTAGTGGACGAACATCGCGTGGAGCCGATACCGCACCGCATCGGACGTCTCCTGCGCGTCGACCCACGCGCCGGGATCCCATCGCTCGGCGAGCACCTCGGTGCCGAGGATCGCGCTGGCCACCCTGGCCACGTCGGCGGGTGACACCTCGTCGGGGCCGGACAACTCGAAGCAGCCGTGCACGCCCCTCCCGTCGAGCAGGCACCCGGCGGCAACGCTCGCCACGTCCCGGAGGTCGACCATCGCCAGCCCACGGTCGGTCGCGTAGGGCACCCGGTAGGTGCCGGCGCGCAGGAACGCGGCGTAGCCCGCCAGGTTCTGCAGGTAGGCGTTCGGCTGCAGGATGGTCCAGTCGAGCCCGGAGGTGATGACCGACTCCTCGGCCGCGGCCTTGTCCACGTGGTGCGGCATCGCCGTGAGCTGCGGATGGATGACCGAGTGGAACACCAGGCGCGTGACCCCCGCCGTCCCGCACGCCTCCACCACCGCCCGCGCCATCGCCCGTTCGTGCGGACTGACGTTCGGCGCGATCGCGTACACGGCTGCGCAACCCTCCAGCGCGGCGACGAGATCGTCCACCTCGCGCTGGTCGCCACGGACCACCTCGACGTCCCGGCGACGGTCCGGTTCGTCACGGCGGTCGATGCCGTCGGCCGGGCGATCCGAGCTCTCGACCGAGAGGTCCGCGTGGCGGTCGGGGTCGCGGACCAGGGCGCGGACGCCCGCGCCCCGGGCGGTCAGGGCGTCGATGACCGCGCGGCCGGTCTTGCCGCCCGCGCCGGTGACCAGGACACGTCCGTTCACGGCGACTCCGCGGCCTCCGCCAGCGCCCGGACGGCCGCGGTGAAGACCTCCATCGGTGGGGTCACCAACCCGGCGCCGACCTGCCCGGTGCCGGGGACCTTGCCGGCGATGCCGGTGTTGACGGCCGGGACGATGCCGGTGCGCACGATCCGGGTCACATCGATGCCGACGGGCGTGCCGCGGAACTCGAGGATCGGGATCTGGAAGTGCGGGTGCTCCCCGAGCGCGATCGCGTACATCGACCGGGTGGCATGGAGCGCGTCCGCGGCCTGGCCGCCCACGAACCGGACGATCGCGGGGGCGGCGGCCATCGCGAAGCCGCCCATGCCGCCCGTCTCGGTGATCGTCGAGTCGCCGATGTCCGGGTTGGCGTCCTCGGGGCCGTAGTCGCCCAGGAACAGCCCGTCGGGCACGGATGCCGGGGCGGTGAACCAGCGGTCCCCCGTACCGGAGGTCTGGATGCCGAAGTCGGTGCCGTTGCGGGCCATGGCGACCACGACGCTGCTGCCCGGCAGGTCGCGCGCCGGGTCCAGCGCGGACTTCGCCGCCGGCATGCCGAGGTTGAGGAAGAAGTGCTCGTTGCCGTTGATGAACCGGACCACATCGGCCAGATGGGACGAGGCGATGCCGGCCTCCAGCAGCGGCGGGACGACCTCGCGGACCAACAGCGCGGAGGCGGCCCGGTTGCGGTTGTGGAGCTCATCGCCCATCTGCATGGCCTGGACGATGATCGCGCGGACGTCCAGCGACCCGAGCTGGCTCACGGCGGCGTCCATCGCCGGGCCGAGCACCTTCTGCATCCACCGCAGCCGGTCGATCACCTCCCGGCCGTAGGCGCCGTAGCGCAGCACCTTGCCGAGACCCTCGTTCAGCGTGCAGTAGGCGGTGTTGCCGAACGCTTCGTTGCGGATCGCGAACATGGGCATCGAGGGTGACACGACGCCGGCCATGGGTCCGACCGCTCCGCGCGAGTGGCAGGGGGCGAGCTCGAGCTCCCCGGCCTCGCCGATCGCGGCGGCCTGTTCCGGGGTGTCGGCCATGCCCTCGTAGAGCATCGCGGCGATCAGCGCGCCTCGCATGGGCCCTGACGCGCGTTCCCAGGTGATGGGCGGCCCGGCGTGCAGGAACTGGCCGCGCTCGATGCCGACGGCGTCGCCAGCCGTGGTGATCCCGACCCACCGCGGCTCGGCGGCGACGATGCGCTCCAGAGCCGTGGCGTTGGCGGTCTGCGTACGCGGATCGGCAGCGATGCGCGTCAGCTCGTCCGACAACCCGTCGACCGGTGGCCGCCAGTCGACGGAGACCACCTCGGCGCCCTGGTCGCGGAGCGTCGACTCGAACAGCTCGACCCCGGCGGTCACGAGCGTCGGAGGCCCGTCGAGGAGCGATGCCATGGCGCCGTCCTGGAGCCCCACGGCGTGATCGTGCGCGGCGTGGTCGGTCATGCGTCACCCCCGAGGAGTTCGACGGCCCTGTAGGCAGCAGCAGCGTTCGACAGGTGCACCGAGGCGCCGGCCTGGACCAGCTGGGCGACCTGCGCGTCGCGTCCCTGCGGGTCACCGGCGGTCCCGCACAGGGAGACCACCACGGCCAGGTCGTCGGCGGCCGCGATGGCGTCGGCGATGGCGGGTGCCAACTCCCCCGCCGGGTCCGCATGGGCGCCGTGACCGAGCACCACGTCCAGGAGCAGCACGCGAGCGCCGGGCCGGGCGGCCTCGGCGGCGATGCGCTCCAACCGCAGTCCCTGATCGATCATCGGATGCGGATGGCCGAGGGTGTACTCGTCCTCCCCCAGGTCGACCAGCAGGTGTCCCGGCGTGTCGAGTCCCTGGGTCAGTGGCGCGGCCCCCGGGACGGTCAGGTTGGAGGCGACCCCACCGAACGCGTCGGCAGCGATGAGCACGGCCTCCTGGCACAGCGTCCCGCCGGCGAAGAGCCCGCGCAGTTCCGTGTAGGCCCCGGACCGCTCGGTCGGCGCATCCCAGCTGCGGGGGGGATCGAAGTCGACGCCCAGGGCCTCGGCGACCTCTGCGGCCGCCTCGGTGAGCTCGCCCTGGTCCAGGCCGAGCAGCGCGAAGACGACCGGGGTAGCGAGCTGGCCCGCGGCCGCGCGGATCGTGGTGGCGACCGCCTCGTCCGGCGGCTTGGAGAGCAGCACGATCAGCTCGGTCGCAGGGTCCTCGTCCAGCGCGCGCATGGCCTGCAACGTCGATCGGCCCCCGACCGCGGCCTTCAGGTCGCGACCCCCGACGCCCAGCACGTGCGACACCCCGATCCCGGCGTCGTCCAGCAGACAGCTCAGCTGCTGCGCACCGGTCCCGGACGCGGCCACGATGCCGACCGTCCCGGGCGAGACGACGTTGGCAAACCCCAGACCGACGCCCGAGACGATCGCCGTCCCGGCGTCGGGACCCATGACCAGCAGCCCCCGGTGTCCCGCCTCGGTCTTGAGCGCCACCTCGAGGTCCACCGGCACGTTGTCGCTGAAGATCATCACGTGGAGCCCGGCGCGCAGGGCATCGAGCGCTTCGACGTAGGCGTGTTCGCCCGGCACCGAGATCAACGCGAGCTGGCCACCGAACGCGGCCGCATCACGGGTGGTCCTGGGGGCGGGCGCGTCACCGAACCCGGCCTGGTCCCCGCCGCCGCGGCTCGCGGCCAACGCGGCGTCGAGCTCGGCCAGCGCGGCGTCCAGCACGTCGTCGTCGTCCGCGCGGATCGCCACGACCAGGTCGTTGGGGCCGGCATCCGGGGCGTCGTAGCCCATGCCGGCCAGCAGTCCCAGGTTCAGTTCGGTGGCCATCGCGATCAGGGCGTTGGTGACCCCGTCGACGTCACCGACCCGGCGGCTGACCTGCATCAAGCTCACCGAGTCGGCGTAGGCGCCGCGCCGGACATCGAGGTGATCGACCATCAGTTGTGCCTCCCGGTCGTGTGGTGGCGGGGGTCGTCGTGGGTACGGGGTGGTGTGGGGCGCGTCCGCCCGGTGGGCGTCGGCGCGGTGTGGCTCGGCGCGGTGTGACTCGGCCCGGCCCGCTCGTCGGTGAGCAGCTCGACGGCGGCGAGCAGCCCCAGCGTGAGGTCCCGTCCGGAGCTGGATCCGACCGCGAGTAGTCGGTCGGTCGCACGGACGATGTCGCGATCCGCGGCGACCCATGCGCGGACCAGGGCGGTCGCGGGCTCCGCCATCTGTCCCGCCGCGGCGTGTCGCAACAGGGCCGCGGACACCGAGGTGGTGCGCCCCACCGCCGCAGCCGCGACGGCGTGGCCGAGGCGCTCCGTCGCGCCGACGGGGTCCGCGCCGGCGGCGGAGGCGACGCTGGGGGCGGAGGCGACGCTGGCGGCGGAGGCGACGCTGGGGGCCAGCACCAGGGTCCCGGCGATCAGCCCGGCCAACCGATCGTCACCCGAGGGGGTGAGTCCGGGACCGAGGCCGATGATGCGCTGGGCGGCGACGAACGCCGCCACGTCGTCACCCGCCCTCAGCGCGGCGACGACCGTGCCCAACGAGCTGGCCAGGGCCGCGGCCAAGGCGGTGTCGGACGGCACCGGCAGCGGACCCACGACCGCTGCCAGACGCTGTCGGGTGAGCTCGCTCGCCGCTCGGAGCGCCGCCGGGGTGCTGCCACGGAGGCGGGGTCGGGGATCCCACCAACGCACGATGTGCAGCTCCAGCCCCCCGATGGACAGGCCGTGGCGCCCGATCCGTCCCACCGGGGCGATCGCCAGGCGATCGAGCGGACGCCCGGTCGAGGCGAGGCCGAGCACCACGGCGTTGGGGTGGCGGATCCCGTCCGAGGTCACCAGTGCCACGAGGTCGTCCCCGACGCTCAGGTAGGCCGCCTGCGGGAAGCTCGCCAACACCGTGACGGCTCGGTCGGCGCCACGCAGTAGCGGCGCGATCGCCGAACTCGCCACCGCCGGTCGTGACCCCGGCCCGATCGAACCGGCCGGTCGGCTCGAGGTGGGCCGCAGCGGTGACGAGACCGGCATCGTCACGGCCGCACCCGGGTCCCGGCGGTGCCGTGGACCGCGGCGACCGCGGCATCGAGCGTGGCGATCACCGCGAGGCCCCCGGTCCGCTCGACGTACCGGCACGCCGCATCGACCTTCGGACCCATGGAGCCGACCGTGAACTCGCCCGCGGCCTGGTGCTCGCGCAGCTCGGCCAGCGTCACGTCCGTCAGCCACCGCTGGTCCGGGGTCCCGAAGCCGATCGCGACACCGGCGACGTCGGTCAGGATCGCGAAGACGGCCGCCCCGATCTCGGCGGCCAGCAGACCACCCGCCAGATCCTTGTCGATGACGGCCTCGATGCCGTGCATCGGACCATCGTGGTCGTCGACGACCGGGATCCCGCCACCACCGTTGGCCACCACGATCGCGCCGTGGTCGAGCAGCAGCTCCACGGCCGCGCGGTCCAGGCTGGCCCGGGGCTGCGGTGAGGGCACGACACGTCGCCACCCCCGGTCCCCCACCCGTACGAAGTCGAGCCCCTCGGCCTGACGGCGTGCCACCTCGGCGTCGTCGTCGAGGTAGGGGCCGATCGGTTTGGACGGCGCACCGAACGCCCGGTCATCCCGGTCCACCAGCACGCGGCTGATGACCGGGACCACCGGCTGGTGGTGGCCGCGCAACCCCAGCTCGTGGACCAGGGTGTTGGCGATCGTGAACCCGAGCGTGGCCTGCGTCTGCGCCACGCACCAGTCGAGCGGTACCGGGGGGACCACGTCACGGGCGAGTTCGTTCTTGATCAACACGTTGCCGACCTGCGGGCCGTTGCCGTGGGTGAGCACCAGTTCCGTGCGGCCCTCCGCGACGAGGTCGGCGACCTGGACCATCGTGCGCCACACGTTGGCGGTCTGCTCCCCAGCGGTCCCGGCACCCGATGCGGGTGAGATGGCGTTGCCCCCGAGTGCGATGACCGTCCGCTCGCCCACGCGCTCCGCCCGCCTCGTCGTCCGGTCGGCCACGCACCGGCGTGGCTCGTGCGACACGCTAGGGCGCGGACGAGCCCGACGGCGTCAGCGACGACCGCCGACGGACTTCACGGCCGGCGGGCAGACCCTGACCAGCGCACGTCGCCTCCGGCCGCGAGCGACTTCCACCCAGGCCACGCACCGACGCCCGCTGACGGGGGTTCTCGGCTCGCACCGTCCCGGTTCGGTGGTGCAGCCACCTCCCGCAATCCCCGAACCCTCGGATGCGGGGGTTCCTGCCGATCGGGCGCGGTCACCCATGGTGGGGTGGGGCGGGCCCATCGGACCCGCCCCACCCCACCGTGCCCCGTGCCCTCGGGCACGGACTCACCGGTTCACTCGTCTTCACTCGCCGCCGGGCGTCACCTCGACGTCCTCGCGCTCCCAGTCCTCACCGAACGGATCGCCCTCCAGGCCGTCCCAGGCCTGCTCGACGTAGTCGTTGGTGAAGGCCTCGTCGCCGGGCTGCTCATCGATCACGTCCACGTAGGTGGCCGCGAGCTCCGCGGTCTGCTCGAACGCGGCGGGGTCGAGGTGACCGATCCCCTCCGGCGACGGCCAGATCAACGCGTTGACCTCGTTCATCATCCAACGCTGGTGGCCCTGGCCGAGGATGGACCCGCGGTTGAACGTGATCTCCACGCACTCCTCCGGGTTGTCCCGGCAGTGCATCCATCCGCGGAACGACGCACGCAGGAAGCGAACGGTCAGGTCCTCGTTGTCCTCGACGAACGCCTGGCTCGCGAAGACGCTGTCGTGCAACATCGCGACGCCGGCGTCGTTCATGTCGAGCACGACGAAATCCTCCGGCTGGTAGAGCTCTCCGGTCTCCGGGTCCTCGGTCTCGAGCAACTGGGCGTACTCGTTGTAGGTGATGGCCTGGGCCGAATCGATCTCCCGGTTCAACAGCAGGCTCATATCGAAGGGCTGGTCGACCAGTTCCACATCGGTGTCGGGGTCGAGCCCGGCCTGTTGCAACGCCGCCAGCAGCTCGTACTCGTTGCCGAAGCCCCAGGCACCGACGGTCGTGCCCTCCAGGTCCTCGAAGGACCCGATGCCCGAATCGGCCCAGGCCACCTGCATGAGGCCGGACCGCTGGTAGATCTGCGAGATGGTGATGAAGTCCTCGCCCGCGGCGCGTTGGCCCAGTGTTGCGGCCACCCAGTCGATCCCGAAGTCCGCGCCGCCACCGGCGACCACCTGCGCCGGACCGACGTCGGGTCCGCCTTCGAGGATCTCGACATCGAGGCACTCGTCGGCGTAGAAGCCGAGGTCATCCGCAGCGAAGAAGCCGGCGAACTGCGCCTGTGCCACCCACTTCAGCTGCAGGCTCGTGCTCTGCACCTCGTCACAGTCGGCGGCCGCAGCGCCGTCGTCTCCGGTTTCGCCATCCTCGGTCTCGCCGTCCTCGGTCTCGGCATCAGCCGTCCCGTCGTCGGCCGAGCCATCGCCGTCGTCGCCACAGGCCGTCGCGAGCAGGGCGAGCCCTGCCATCATCGCGACGGGTCGAATCCATCGTTTCCGGACCATCTGGTCGTCTCCTTGTGCTTGGGCGGTGACCGACGGTCACCGCGTGGACCTCACCCGCCGCCGTCACGCTGCGGTCTCGCCCTACCTCTCACCGTGCCACGTGGACCACTCCCATCCCCCGGGGGGTGGCTACCCCTGTTCGGGAACCACGCGTCGTTCCGCCAGTGCCACCAAGCCGTAGAGGCTCAGACCGAACAGGCACAGGGCCAGCACGGTCGCCCAGGCGCCGGTGTAGTCCGCCGTCGCCATCAACGTCTTGATGAAGAACCCGGAGCTGGATCGGAAGCCTCCGAAGAAGTCCGCGACCACGGCTGCGATGACCGCCAGTGCCGCGCCGAGCCGCAGCGCGCCGAACACGAACGGCAGCGCGGTCGGGACCTGCAGTTTGGTGAACACCGACCACCGCGGCATCGCCAGCGACCGCACGAGTTCCGCGTGGCCGGGCGCCACCGAGCTCAGGCCCGTGATCGTGTTGACCAGCATCGGGAAGAACACCACCAGCGCGACCACCGAGGCGTTGGACCACACCGACAAGGCGCTGAACCACAGGTTGAAGATCGGCGCCGTCGCCACGATGGGGATGGCACCGAAGGCGACCCCCATCGGCAGCACCCCCTCCCGCAGCCAGGTGAACCGCGCCGCCACCGCGCCGGCCGTGAACCCGGCTGCTCCGCCGATGAAGAACCCGAGTATCGCCGCACGACCCGTGGTCCAGATGGCGTCGGCCAGACGCGGCAGGTCCCCGAGGAAGGCCACGACGATCGACGACGGGGTCGGCAGCAGGATGGGACGGATCCCGAATCCGCGCACGGCACCCTCCCACAACGCCAACACCAGGAACGCGGTCAGCACCGGCGGTGCGAGCTCGCGCAGGCTCGAGCCGACCCGCCCGCCCGCACGCGGGTCGGCGAGCGGTCCTGCCGGACCGGTCACGGAGGCATCGGGTGCCGTGGCGGGTGCGCTCATCCGGCTTCGGCCCGTCGCAGGGTCTCGCGTACCTCGGTCACCAGTTCGAAGTAGCGGTCCTGTTCGCGGGTGTCGTCGTCGCGGGGGTAGGGCAGGTCCACCTCGATCTCGGCGAGGATCCGGCCCGGGCGCGGGCTCATGACCACGATCCGGTTCGACAGGAAGACCGCTTCGGGGATCGAGTGGGTGACGAAGACGACCGTGGTGGCGGTGGCCTCCCAGATGCGCAGCAGCTCGAGGTTCAAGCGTTCCCGGGTGATCTCGTCGAGGGCGCCGAACGGCTCGTCCATCAGCAGCAGCGCGGGCTGGAACGACAGTGCACGGGCGATCGACACGCGTTGCTGCATCCCCCCCGAGAGCTGGTTCGGTCGCTTGTTCGCGAAGTCGGACAGCTCGACCAGCTCGAGCATCTCCCGGGAGCGCCGACCGCGCTCCTGTTTGGACATCCCCATCGTCTCCAGCGGCAGTTCCACGTTGCGTCGAACGGTCCGCCAGTTGAACAGCGTGGCCTGCTGGAAGACCATCCCGTAGTGGCGTGCGAGCCGGGCGTCGTGCGCCGAGGTGCCGTTGACGGTGATCTCACCGTCGGTGGGCTCGATCAGGTCGGCGATCGTGCGCAGCAGCGTCGACTTCCCGCACCCCGAGGGACCGATGAGCGACACGAAATCGCCCGCGGCGATGTCGAAGGTCACGTCCGACAGGGCCACGACCGCTTCCGGCCCCGTCCCGAAACGCTTCGTGACGTGGCGGGTGGAGACGATCGGATCCAC
>PWLR01000034.1 GCA_003558435.1 Nitriliruptoraceae bacterium
ACTACCCTTTCCAATTGCTGCTCGCCCCGCTCGCAGGCGCTGTCGCGGCCGGTAACTGTGCGGTTGTAAAACCTTCTGAAGTATCGGAAAATACTTCAGAAATAATAACTCAAATGATTGGAAAAGGGTTCGAAAGCCGCTACATATGTCCGGTCCAGGGCGGACCGGAGACGGCCCGGGAGCTTTTGAAACAGGACTTCGACAGCATCTTTTTTACCGGCAATTGCAAAATCGGACGGGATGTTATGAAAGCGGCCGCAGCAAAGTTGATACCGGTCACACTTGAACTCGGGGGTAAATGCCCGTGTATCGTGACCGAAAATGCCAATATAGAGAAAGCCGCCAGACGTATTACGTGGGGCAAGTACTTTAACGCCGGCCAGACCTGCCTGGCCCCCGATTACGTATGCGCACATGAGTCCGTTCGGCACGAACTGGTTGAAGAGATGAAAACCTGTATCGAAGCTTTTTACGGTCAAAATCCGGCTGACAGCCCTGATTACGGCAGAATTATAAACAAAAAGCACTTTGACAGAATTGTAACCCTGGCTGAAAAGGACGGTCTGACATGTAAAGGAGCCGACAGAAATACGCTTTATATCCCCCCAACGATTATGGAAGAGGCAGCATTGGACAATGAAGTTATGAAACAAGAGATATTCGGCCCGCTGTTGCCTGTGCTCGAATACAAAACGCTGGACGACGTTGTTGATCGACTTAACAATCGCCCAAAACCGCTTGCTTTATACCTTTTCACATCTGACAGAAAGACAACCGATCGGATGATAAAAGACACGAGCTCCGGCGCAGTGACGGTCAACGATGTGCTGCTCCAGGCTGCATCCGGCCACCTCCCGTTTGGCGGGGTCGGACGGAGCGGTATGGGCCGCTACAGGGGAAAAAGTTCCTTTCTGGCGTTTTCAAATACGAAGAGCGTTATGAAAAGAGGGCTGTGGCCGGACTGGAAATTCAGGTATCCGCCTTACAAATACGGGATCGATACATTGAAGAAATTCTTAAGATAATTGTCAGGAACAAAAAAGATGAATGAAAAAAAAATAGTCATAGTCGGCGCCGGGCCCGGCGGTCTGACCGCCGGAATGATACTTGCCCACAGAGGGGCAAAAGTGGAAATCTTTGAGAAAGAGAACTATCCCGGTGGCAGGAACAGAGCGATCAGGCTCGGTAAGTTCAAGTTTGATACCGGACCGACGTTCCTGATGATGAAATACCTGCTGGAAGAGATGTTTGAAGAGACTGGTCGCAAAGCTTCCGACTACCTTGAAATCGTAAAGCTCGATCCCTACTACCGACTGCAGTTCCCCGACAAGAAGTTTTTCCCCACCGGTGACATAAAAAAAATGCGGGAGCAGATTAAGACGGCCTTCCCGGGCAACGAAAACGGATTTGAAAAATTTATGCGAAAAGAAGGGAAAAGGTTCAGGAAGCTCATACCCTGCCTTCAAAAGGGTTACTCCAGCCTCGGCGCGTTTATTGACCCTGTTTTTTTGAAAGCCGCCCCTCACCTTTCTCTCGGCAAAACTCTCTACAAGAACCTGGGCAGGTATTATGACGCCGAGCAGCTTAAACTGGCCTTTACCTTCCAGTCAAAATACCTCGGCATGTCGCCATGGGAATGCCCGGCGCTCTTCACAATGCTTGCCTATATGGAATATGAATACGGAGTATACCACGTAACGGGCGGGCTTAATATGATCTCCGAGGCAATGGCCGCGGTGGTCGAAGAAGAAGGCGGCACCATTAACTATGGAGCGGAAGTTCAGGAAGTGATCGCTGAAGGGCGGGATGTCAGGGGGATCAAGCTCGAAAACGGGGAAGAAATCTATGCCGACGAAGTAGTTATTAATGCGGATTTTGGATACGCAGCTACCAGGCTCTTGCCGGCCGACTGCCTGAAGAAGTGGTCGGCGGAGAAACTGCAAAAGAAAAATTTCTCCTGTGGCACATTTATGATGTATATGGGCCTGAATAAGAAATATGACACCATGCAGCACCATAACATAATATTTGCCGACGATTACCAGCAAAACGTGGAAACCATGTTCAAAAATCACGAAATGACTGAGGACTTTTCGTTTTACATCCAGAACGCTTCAGTGACCGATCCGACTCTTGCGCCGGACGGTAAGTCCACGCTCTACGTGCTGGTGCCCGTGCCCAACAACCGGAGCGGCATCGACTGGGAAGCCGAGGGGGAGCCATTCAGGGAAAAAGTGATGGAAAAAATAATCGCCAAAACGGAAATGAGCGACCTGCGCGAGCATATCGAGGTGGAAAAGACAATCACACCGCGCGAGTGGGAAAAAGATTACAACGTATATATCGCGGCCGAATTTAACCTCGCCCACAACGCCTCCCAGATGCTTTACTTCCGTCCCCATAACAGATTCGAGGAACTTAACAACCTCTACCTGACCGGCGGCGGTACCCATCCCGGCAGCGGACTGCCCACAATATATGAGTCAGGACGTATCTCGGCCAACCTCATATCCAAAAAACACGGAATACCATACATTAAACCTTCATTTGATGCTAAAAAAATACTCCCGAATCGACAATGGGAAAAAAGCGCATCAGGACAGAATAGATAACAACATCATATAATGAAACTATGGAAACGCCTGTTTGAAAGAGGCAAACCAGATA
>PWLR01000195.1 GCA_003558435.1 Nitriliruptoraceae bacterium
ACCGCATCAACGCGTCGGACTGCACGACGACGCCGTAGCGAACGCCGGTCTGCTCGTGCCCGTGACGACGCCCGAACCGCAGCCGGAACACATCACCCCGGCGCACGCAGGTCCTCCATCATCGCGGCCACCGCGGCCACCTCGGCGGCCTCGGTTCGATCGGCTTCGTCGGCGGCGAGTTCAGCCACCTCATCGATCAGGCGCTGGCGGTCGCGTAGCCGCAGCGCGGCGGCGACCAGACCACGGCGGACCGCTTCCGAGCGGGAAAGGCCGGTGGCTTCGAGCTCAGCCAGGGCGCGCCGGGCATCGTCGTCAAGCCGTACGGAGATGAGATCACCCATGGAGCAGAGGTATCACGAAACGTCGGACATGCGTCTCGTCCGACGTGCAACTCGTCCTCGACCGGGTAGAGGATCCGGGCGTTGTCGACCGCCGTCCTGGTGATGGTCGGTCGTTCAGCGCATCCGTCTGCGGGCAGAGGCGGATGCCGCAGGCTCACCCGGGCGACCACTGGCGTGACCAGCACGCCGGGCAGCGTGCGAGCCGGATCCGTGCTCGTGCTCGAAACGCAGTGCACCGAGGAGGGTCACAGTTCGAGCAGCGGCCGGGGTGTCCAGGCGGGCCAGCGTGGTGGGTAGTCCGCGGTGCCGTACCGGTAGGAGGCCACCTCGAACGGACCGTTGTCGGCTGCGTTGTTCCAGAACACCGCACGATGGCAATGGGGTGCGGCCGCAGATACGAGCGGCCACAGACGTTGGTATCGCCTGGTGAGCTTGCCGGTCGGGACGTCATGACCGCCGGCAGCGACTCTGGCGGCGACCCGTCGGGGGGACAGCGCCAGAGGTATGATCACCACATGCAAGACGACGTCGTAGCCGGCTGCGGTTGCCGTGATGACTAGGTCGACCTTCGAGGTGTGGGAGAACACGGTCTCGGTGCAGAAGTCGAGTCGCGCGTCGATGAGCGCTTGGCGGGCACGGGCAGCGATCTCGGCAGCTTCGTAGGCGTTCGCCGACTCTTCGCCAGGGAACCGGTCACGGGCGATGAGGTCGGCGTTCACGAACGGCAGACCGGGCCGGGCAGGGCGGATGACACGCTGGTGCAGCGTCGTCTTCCCGGCCCCGTTGGGCCCAGCGATGAGGTCGAGACGGCTCACAGGGGCTGTCGGGTGCCGTCCGGTGCGATCTCGATCAGGTTGCCGTCATCGTCGACCGACACGGTGGTTTGTCCCTCGGCTCGTGCGGCGGACCCGAACGACTGCGACGCCGCCAACTCGGCGATCCGTGCATCCACGAGGGCGTGGGCTGAGATGCGTTCATCGCCACTGAGGCTGGAGAACTGTCCCTGCCCCGAGACGACCGCCAGAAGGCGACGGTTGGCCACGGACCCGGAGCGATCCACCAGCATCCCGATGCGGGCCCAGTGGCTGATCTGCTCGGCCACGGAGCGGTTCTCCGCGGAGGCGACCGCGCTCGCGGTCGCGGCGATGTCACCCGCCACGCGGGTCGGCGTCGATGGGGCCTTCGCCATGACTCTCACTGTCTCAGGGACTCTCACTGTCTCAGGTTGCTACGAGTGTAGCAACCTGAGACGTTTGTGAGCGGGCCCGTTGCGCCAGCAGCGGACGATGGGGCACCGAGAACATGCGGACGAGAAAGCCACTTCGGGCGTTGCACGCAGCTCTTGCATGACGGATCCGAGGGTCCCCGTGCGCGGTCGTCGGCGTCGGAGGTGATCACGTAGGCGGCCCGCGTTCGCACGGCAGCCTCGGCGACAGCGGCGTCACGCCCTCGCGGGTCTCCCAGATCGAGGAGCAAGACCACCTGGCAGACTCGGCCAAACGCCCGTAGGTGCGACCCCCCTGCGGTGGCCACTGCTCCCGGCTCAGCGCAGGGCATGAAGACCTGCGGACGTCGGCGTGAAGCCGCACACATCGAGGTAGAACCGGTCGAGGTCGCGGTCCCAGTCCACGTGAAGCCACTCGCAACCCGACTCGGTGGCACCCTCAACGGCGGCCTGCACGAGATCCCTGCCAAGACCCCGGCCGCGGTGGGACACCGCGACCACCGTGTCCAGCAGGAAGGCATGGACACCACCGTCCCACGCCACGTTGACGAATCCGACGAGCTCGTCGCCCTCACGAGCCACGACCCATCCGAGGCTATGGCCAGCGAGTTGGCCTTCCCGATCGTCGTCGAACTCCGGATGACCGAACCCTTCCGCGTGCAAAGCGTTCAGCTCCCGATTCGCCACAGGTCCTCGCCACGTCAGTGCAACGGTCACCGGCTGCCTCCTACGACGATGGACTGCAAGGTGCGACAGGCTGAACCACCGGAGGCAACACCGCAAGCGCAGCAACCCTCACGACCGAGCCGCAACGTCCGCGGCAGCCTCTCGTGGGTTCAGAGCCAGCGGCGCACGGTCTTGCGGTAGTCGTGGTAGCTCTGGCCGAAACGTTCGGTGAGGTAGCGCTCCTCGGGGGCGATGACGAGGATGCGGATCGCGATCAGCCCGGCCGGAAGCAGCAGGATGGGCCACCAGGTGGCGAGCAACATCGCTGCGCCGGTCACCAGGATCGCGAGGCCGGTGTACATCGGGTTGCGGGAGATCCGGTAGGCGCCCGTGGTGATGAGCACAGCCACGGGGCGGTGCGGGACGATGGTGGTCCGGTGGCGCACGACGCCGGCGATGCCGCCGATCGTCAGGCCGGCCCCGGCAGCCATGACGAGCGGGGGCGGGACGAGTCCGACCTCGAGATCGAGCGGGTGGGCACGGTGCAGCAGCATGCCGATGCCAAGGGCGGCACCGTAGAAGGCCGGTGGAGGGATGGGGATGACCTCGGCTCCCCGAAGTCGGACGTTCATCGCGGGTCGACCATCGCGGTCAGCGCGCCGCTTGCATGCACCACCTCGAGATGGGTGGTGCTGGGCTCGCCCGGTCGCAGCCCGTCGAACGCGGCGTCCACCGCAGGGTGAATCCGTTCGGTGAAGGCCCGGGTACAGGCGGTTTCGGACTCCCACACGTCGATGTAGCGCAGGCCGCCGTCTTCACGTCGAACACACAGGTGCAGCAGTGACCCTTCCAGCGGTTCGTCACCGATCAGTTCGACGATCCGCTCGTAGGTGGGCTGATCGATCGGTACATCCTGGATGTAGGCGTACATGGCAAACCTCCAGATCGACCCGATGCACTATCGGATGAATAAAATCAACATACGCCGATGCGATGTGGGGTGTCAACGGATGAGCGAACCGACCCGGGCCTACCGATCGCCGCGCCGGGCTGCTCAGGCAGCAGCCACCCGACATCTGATCCTCACAGCGTCACGGGAGCTGTTCACCAAGCAGGGCTACGCCGCCACAACCGTCGCCGACATCGCCGAACGGGCCGAGGTGGCCCTCGACACCGTGTACGCAGCCGTCGGGCCCAAACCGGTGGTCATGCGCGCAGTGCTCGAGTCCGCGATCTCCGGCACCGACGATGCGGTACCGGCCGAGCAACGCCCCTACGTCGCGGAGATCCAGGCAGCCAGGAGCGCGCCGGAGAAGCTACGCCGCTACGCCGCCGCGATCACCGAGATGCAACCGCGGCTGGCCCCGATCGTCATCGCGCTACGCCAAGCAGCGATCACCGACCAGGAGTGCGCTGACCTCTGGAACGAGATCAGCGAACGTCGGGCCCGCAACATGCGGCTACTCGCGGCCGACCTACGCACCACCGGCGAACTGCGGCCCGACCTGTCCGACGACGACATCGCGGACATCATCTGGGGCACGAACAGCCCCGAGTTCTGGAACCTGATGGTCACCGAACGCGGATGGTCCCACGAACAGTTCGAGCACTGGCTCGCCGACGCCTGGGCCCGACTACTCCTTGCACGCCCCCCCACCTGAACCGGTCGAGTCCGATCCCAAGTGGACAACACTCTCGGAGGATCCTGCCCGACCTGGCACAGGGAGACGTCGTTGCAGCCACCCGTTGAACTCGCGTCGGTGCAGCTACTCGGCCGTCAGCGCAACGACACCGGACGCGACCGTCCTTGGCCAGAGGACCACGGTGACGAACCGGACAGCAGCCGCAGCCGTCGTCCGCATCCCAGCAACACCCGACCGCCGAACACATCCTGACCCGAGCGTCCGGCGTCCCCGAACGGCGGTGACCGCCCGGGCCCGAGCGGATCGCTCACCGGCCCGGGCGCCCGAGCTCACCGCTCGAGCGCGGACTGTGCTGCCGCCAGACGCGCGACGGGCACCCGGTACGGCGAGCAGCTGACGTAGTCGAGTCCGACCCGGTCGAAGAAGCCGATCGATGCCGGATCGCCGCCGTGTTCGCCGCACACCCCGAGCTTCAGATCGGGCCGCGCCGCGCGTCCCCGCTCGGCACCCATGCGGACCAGCTGGCCGACCCCGTCCTGGTCGAGCGATTGGAACGGGTCGCCGGCCAGGATCCCGCGCTGCACGTAGCCGGGCAGGAAACGAGCCGAATCGTCCCGGCTGAGCCCGAGGGTGGTCTGGGTCAGGTCGTTGGTCCCGAACGAGAAGAACTCGGCGGACCCGGCCAGCTCACCGGCTTGCAACGCGGCCCGCGGGAGCTCGAGCATGGTGCCGACGAGGTAGGCGACGCGCACGCCGTAGCGGTCGAACACCTCGTCGGCCACCCGCCGCACGATCTGTTCCTGCGCATCGAGTTCGGTGACGAACCCCACCAGCGGGATCATCACCTCGGGCTGCACGTCGATGCCCCGCTGCTGGCACCGCACGGCGGCGGTGAAGATGGCCCGGCTCTGCATCTCGGTGATCTCGGGATAGATGATGCCCAGCCGGCAGCCACGGTGGCCGAGCATCGGGTTGCTCTCGGCCAGCCGGTCGATCTCGCCGAGCGTGGTCTCCAACGTGTGGATGCGCCCGAGCAGTTGATCGATGTCGGCGAGCGTGGTCGTGGCTCGCAGCGCGAGCTTGAGATCGGTGATCTGCAGCAGCGTCTCCTCACGCGGGGGGAGGAACTCGTGCAGCGGCGGATCCAGCAGCCGGATGGTCACCGGCAGCCCGGCCATCGCCTCGAAGATGCCCTCGAAGTCGGCGGCCTGCAGCGGCTCGAGCTGCGCGAGCGCGTCACGCCGCACGACGGTGTTGGGCGCCATGATCATCTCGCGCATGGCGGCGATCCGCTCACTGCCGAAGAACATGTGCTCGGTGCGGCACAGGCCGATGCCCTCGGCACCCAACCTCCTGGCCTCGCGCGCATCGCCCGGGGTGTCGGCGTTGGCGCGCACGACCAGGCGGCGCAGCTCGTCCGCCCAGCCCATGAGGGTGTCGAAGTTCTCGTCGAGCTGCGGCTCGATCGTCGGCACCCGGCCCGCGAAGATGCGCCCCGTCGTGCCGTCGACACTGATCCAGTCGCCGCTCGAGATCTCCACGCCGTCGGCCCGGAACAGCTCCGCCGCGTAGTCGATCTCGACGCCCTCGCACCCCACCACGCAGCACTTGCCCATCCCGCGGGCGACCACCGCCGCGTGGGAGGTCACCCCGCCCCGGGTCGTGACCGTCGCCTCGGCGGCGACCATGCCGTGGAAGTCGTCCGGACTGGTCTCGTGGCGGACGAGGATCACGGTCTCACCCTCGGAGGTGAGCCGCTCCGCGACGTCGGCGTCGAAGACCACCCGACCCACGGCCGCGCCCGGTGAGGCCGGCAGACCGGTGGCCAGCAGCGTGGTCGCCGCATCGGGATCGATCAACGGGTGCAGGATCTGCTCGAGTTGGTCGGGACTGACCCGCCCGACCGCCTCCTCGCGACTCAGCACACCCTCGTTGGCCTGGTCGACGGCGATCCGGATCGCGGCCCGGCCGGTGCGCTTGCCCGAGCGGGTCTGCAACATCCACAGCTTGCCCCGCTCGACCGTGAACTCGAGGTCCTGCATGTCCCGGTAGTGCTCCTCCAGGCGTGCCGCGATCTCGGCCAGCTGGCGGTAGGCGCCGGGGAGTTCCTCGGCCATCCGCGCGATCGGCAGCGGCGTGCGGATACCGGCGACCACGTCCTCGCCCTGGGCGTTGCGCAGGAACTCGCCGTACAGCTCGGCCTCGCCGGTGGTGGGGTTGCGCGTGAACACCACACCGGTCCCCGACTCGTCGCCGGCGTTGCCGAACACCATCGACTGCACCGCCACCGCGGTCCCGATAGCGGCGCTGATCCCCTCCATGCGGCGGTAATCGACCGCCCGCCGGTTCATCCACGAGTCGAACACCGCGGCGATCGCCAGACGGAGCTGTTCCTCCGGATCGATGGGCACCTCCTGTCGCGCATGGCCGAGGATGACCGCCTGCAGGTGCGCGACGAGCGCCTCGAGCGCCTCGACATCGAGGTCGGCCTCCGTGGCGACACCGTGGCGCGCGACCGCCGATGCGCCGACCTCGGCCAGACGCTCGGGCGGCACGCCCAGCACGATCTCGCCGAACATCGCGGTGAAGCGCCGGTAGGCGTCCCACGCGAAGTGCTCGTCGTCGGTGAGCTTCGCGATGCCCCGCACCGTGTCGGGGTTCAGACCCAGGTTCAGCACCGTGTCCATCATGCCCGGCATCGAAACCGCGGCACCGGAGCGCACCGACACCAGCAGCGGGTTCGCGGGGTCACCGAACCCCTTGCCCGTCTGCTGCTCCACCGCCCGCAACGCGGCACGGCTCTGGGTCCACATCCCTTCCGGGAAGAGCTTGTCGCCCTGGTTGTAGGCCCGGCAGGCGTCGGTGGTGATCACGAAGCCGGGCGGGACCGGCAACCCCGCGCGGGTCATCTCCGAGAGGCCCGTGCCCTTCCCCCCGAGCAGGCCCAGCATCTCCCGGGACCCCTCCTCGAACGCCACGACCCAACGCTCCGAGCTACCCATGACCGCTCCGTTCCGGTTGGTCCTGCCCCAGGCCCCACACCGCACCGGACGGGATGATCGCCTGTCGCCGGGTTCCGCGGGGCAGACGGGCACCAGCTGAGGGTGCACCACGTCGCTGCCGTGGCGTTCGGCGTTGCCGACCCTACGCCGTCGTCGTGCTCGGGGGCGGTGGAGACCGACCCGCTCGAGGTCGCCTGCGTGGCCACCGACGGCGGGCCCGACGAGCGGGCGACCCCCGGGTCATCCGTCGCGTTCGTCGATGGCGATCGACCAGGCCCCGTCGCTCCCGCGCACGATCGACAACCGGGCGAGCACATCGACCACGTGATGGGCGGCCGCGAGTTCCCCGGCGCCGACCGTGGTCGCGACCCCGATCACGCGCGCCCCGGCGGCGAGGCCGGCGGCGACCCCTGCCGGTGCGTCCTCGACCACCACGCAGCGCTCCGGGTCCACACCCAACCGTTGCGCGGCCAGCAGGTAGGGCTCGGGCGAGGGCTTGCCGGATCCGACCAGCTCACCCGTGACCAGCACCGGGGGCGGGGCGATCCCCGCGGCTTCCAGCCGCCGGGTCGCGACCGGTGCGGTCCCCGAGGTCACGACCGCCCACGGCCTGCCCTGCAGCTCGTCGGTCAACGCCGCGGCGCCGGGGATCACGGCCAGGTCCTCGACGTCGGCCGCCTCCGCGGCCTCGAACCGGGCGCATTCGTCGGCCAGCGCCTGCCCACGCAGGTGCGGCAACGCGGCCGCGATGATGTCGGCCATGCGCCGTCCGTGCAGGTCGGCGACCAACGCGTCGGGATCCAGGCCATGGCGGCGGGCGAAGCTCCGGTAGTGGCGTTCGACCACCGCGGTCGAGTCGATCAGCACCCCATCGAGGTCGAACAGGACCGCGTCACATGCCAGCAGCGTGGGCGAGGCCACGATCACCGCTCCTCGTCGAGGTCTCGCGCTGGCGCTGGTCCGACGCCTGACCGCCGTCGCCACGACCCGCTCAGGCGACCGACACGGTCTCCTTCTCGATCACGGGGTCGCCGCGGCGACGGTGCCAACGTTCCCACAGCACCAGCAGCGATGGCAACACCAGCACGGCACCGGCCAACGACAGCACGATCGCGTAGGCGGTGACCTGCCCCATCTGCTGGAACGGCGTGATCGACGAGGTGATCAGGATCCCGAACCCGGCGGCGGTGGTGAACGCGGAGCCGGCCAGGGCGCCACCGGTGTTGCGGGTGCTGGCGCGGATCGCGTCGTTGATGTCGTCGAAGTTCGCGCGGTCCTCCTCGAAGCGCCGGGCCATGTGGATGGTGTAGGGCACGCCGATACCGACCGCCAGACCCGTCAGGGTGGCGGTGACCGGACCGAACGGGATGCCGCTGAGGTACATCAGCCCGAAGGTCCACAGCACCACCAGCGCCACCGGGATCATGGTCAGCACCCCCAGGAACGGGCGGCGGTTCTCGATCCAGAAGCTCAGCATCAGCACCAGGGTCGCCGCGATCAGGGTGATCACCAGCGAGGTCACCTGGGACGCCGACAGCGACTCGACGATGTTTCCGGAGATGATGTTCTGCGAGGTCGCCACGATCGTGGCGCCGGCGGCGACCACCGGGGCGAGGTCGTCCTCGATGGCCTCCTGCAACGCCAGGGCCCGGTTCTCGCCCGCCTGGCTGCTGATCTCCAGCACCGCAGCGCTCGGCGTGCCGTTGGGGAACGCCAGGACCGCCTCGAGCTGCTCGGGGGCGACCTCCCGGGCGGCGTCGTAGACCGCAGTGACGTCCGCGTCGTCGGCCATGCGACCCGTCTGCGGGTCGTAACCGTTGGCGACCGCCTGCTCCGCGAACTCCGGCGCGGCGGGGGTGCCGTCCGGCGCGGGCAGGAACAGCTGCGCGACGACCGTCGCCGGCGAGGTCACCGACGCCACGTCCCCCCCGGGGCCCGGGACCGACAGCACGTCGACGGTGTCCGCCATGTTGCCGGTGGCCTCCACCATCGCGTTGAAGGCGTCGGGGGTCGCGAGGTCGTCGTCCTCGATCAGGACCTGGGTGGTCTCCCCGAAACCGCCGCCGAACTCCTCCTCGATGAGGTCCAGGGTGGCCACCACCGGGGAGTCCTCCGGCAGGAAGTCGGTGAACGAGAACTCGGTCGAGATGTTCGACAGCCCGACGTAGCCGAAGACGCCGAGCACCAGCATCACGATCAGGGTCGGCACCGGCGCCTTCTCCGCCAGCACCGAGGTGCGACCCACCAGCTCCGGCAGGAGCCGTTCGCGGGTCGCGCCCATCCCGTCACGCGGCATGCGGTCGCCCGCCTCGGCCCGGCGGTCGAGCAGCACCCGCAGGGCGGGCACGAAGCTGAGCATCAGCACGAACGAGACCACGATCCCGATCGCGGCCAGGATCCCGAAGTCGCGCAGCGCCGGGATCGGGTTGACGATGTTGGTCAGGAAACCGATGGCCGTGGTGATCGTGGCCAGCGCGAGCGCGATCCCGACCGTGCCGATCGCGGTGCGCATCCCGGCGTCGACCGTCGCGCCGTCGCCGATCTCGTCGCGGTAGCGGGAGGTGAGGTGGATGCCGTAGTCGACCCCCAGCCCGATCAGCAGGATGGGCACGATCTGGGCCACCTCGGTGAGCGGGCCGAGGAACCCGATCCGCTGCAGCAGCGCCCCGATGCCGTTCATCCAGGCGATCACCAGGATGATGGTCAGCATCGTGACGCTGGTGTCGGCCACGGTGCGGCGGATGCTGGCCCCACGCCTGGTGGTCCCACGCGGCTTGAGCCAGAACACGAACATCAGCACCGCGATGATGATCACGAACGCGGCCGTGAACAGCTGCGCCACCTCGCCGAGGAAGTCGTCGGCGTCACCGAACAGCAACGAGAAGCTGAAGGGACGCAGCTCGATGTCGCCGGAGGTCTCGATGTCGGTGATCGTGTCGGCGATCGCGGTCTCGCGCTCGACCTGCGCATCGACGTCGGCGGTCGTGTCGATGAACACCAGCACCAGGCCGATGTCGGGCTCGTCGTCGGCATCGCCCGGCACCAGCTGCGTGACGAACCCGAGTTCCTCGCCGCCCTCCGCCAACGCATCGACGTAGATCGACTTCACGGCCTGGTCGTCGAGGTCAGCCGGGTCGAGCTGCTGCTCGGCCAACGCCGCCTGGACCGGGGTCACGAAGGTGACGATCCCCGGTTGCTGCGGATCGTCCGAGATGTAGCGCGCGGCGTCGCTGGCCTCGAGCGCCGCGACGATGTCGTTGGCGGCCTGCAGACCGTCGGTGGTCAGCACGTCGCCGGACGGTGAGCGGACCACGACCTGCATCACCGACTGCGTCGCGGACTCGCCGAACAGCTCGTTGATGCGTTCCGAGGCCAGGATCTCGTCGGTCTCCGGCGAGAACCCGTCCTGGCCCTCCGCGTTCTCCACCGTGGTGGCCAACAGACCGAACACGACCGACAGCGCGACGATGGTCGCGAGCACGAGGGCGGGGGCGCGGGACACGGCACCGGCGAACGCCCGGATGATGGTCTTCAACGAGGTCTCCGTGGGAGACGCCCACGACGCGGTGAGCTGGACAGCACGCTACGGGAGCGAACGGCGCGAGGGAACAGGTGCGGACGAACAGCGGTTCTGGCGCGACGTCGGCCGGAACGCCGGTGAGCGTACCGAGGGCTGCGACGGGTGTTCGCAACCGTGCGCCGGGGCGGATGGACCGCCCGGGCGCGGTTCACCGGCGGTCCTGCAGCACCTCCATCGCGGCGTTGCGCCCGTTG
>PWLR01000081.1 GCA_003558435.1 Nitriliruptoraceae bacterium
CCCCGCCATAGCCGCTGTCGTACCCCGGGTCGGTCTCGAGCAGCCGCAGCACGATCCCGTCGTCGGCCCACATGATCTCCGGGTCGTAGCCCGACGCGGTCAGCCGGCGTTCGATCGCCATCGCCCACGGCGCGTGGACCTGTGCGCCGAACGGCGAGAGGATGCACACCCGCCAGTCGCCGAGTTCGTCGCGGAAGCGCTCCACGACCACGGTCCGGTCGTCGGGCAGTGCACCGCTGACCTCCAGCTGCTCCTCGAGGTAGGCGACCAGGTTGGAGGCCGCCCACGCATCCAGGTCGTGGTCCACCTGCAGACGTGCCACCTCGGCGTCGCGATCCTCCTCCGCGGCCGTGCGCACCTCGCGGTGGAAGGCGCCGATCGCCTTGCCGAGCTCGTAGGGGCGGCCGGGGCCGTCGCCGTGCCAGAAGGGGAGCTTGCCGGGTTCGCCGGGGGCGGGGGTGACCACGACGCGTTCGTGGGTGATGTCCTCGATCCGCCACGTCGAGGCGCCCAGCACGAAGGTCTCGCCGGGGCGGGACTCGTGGACCATCTCCTCGTCGAGTTCGCCGACCCGGGCGCCGTCGGGCAGGAACACCCCGAACAACCCGCGGTCGGGGATCGTGCCCGGGTTGGTCACAGCCAGGCGCTGCGCGCCGGCGCGGGCGCGGACGGTGTGCAGCGTGCGGTCCCACACGATCCTCGGTCGGAGCCCGGCGAACTCCTCCGAGGGGTAGCGCCCGGCGAGCAGGTCGAGCACGGCGTGGAAGACCTCGTCGGACAGTTCGTGGAACGGTGCGCTGCGTCGGATCGTGTCCGCCAGGTCCTCGACCGACCACTCGTCCATCGCGGCCATGGCGACCACGTGCTGGGCCAGGACGTCGAGGGGGTTGCGTGGGTAGCGGGTCGCCTCGATCAGCCCGGCGTGCATGCGCTGGACCACGACGGCGATCTCCACCAGGTCGCCGCGGTACTTCGGGAACAGCGCCCCGCGCGAGGGTTGGCCGACCTGGTGCCCGGCGCGGCCGATGCGCTGCAGGCCGCGGCTGACCGAGCCGGGGGAGGAGACCTGCACCACCAGGTCGACCGCGCCCATGTCGATGCCGAGCTCCAGCGACGAGGTCGCGACCAGTCCGCGCAGCTTGCCGGACTTGAGCTCGTCCTCGATCTGCAGCCGGCGTTCGCGGGACAGGGAACCGTGGTGGGCCTTGACCAGTTCCTGCGGCGGTTCGTCGGCGCGCTCCTCGAGGGCGGCCTCCAGTTCGCTGCCGGTGAGGCCCTCCTGGCGGAGCGCCTGCTCGCGTTCGTCGTGGGCGTGCAGCTCGTTGAGTTTGGCCGCCAGGCGTTCGGCCAGGCGCCGGGCGTTGACGAAGATGAGCGTGGATCGGTGCTGCAGGATCAGCTCCAGCAGGCGCGGGTGGACCGCGGGCCAGATCGATCGGCGGGAGGGCCCGGCCGCCGCGGCACCCGACATCGTCTCCGGGTCGCGACCAACCTCGATCTCCTGGCCGAGCTCCTTCATGTCCTCGACCGGGACCACGACCTGTAGCTGGAGTTCCTTGCGCAGTCCCGCGTCGACGATGGTGACCGGGCGAGGGCCCTGGTGGTCGAAGCCGGCCAGGAAGCGGGCGATCTCCTCGAGCGGTCGCTGCGTCGCGGACAGCGCGATGCGCTGTGGGGCGCGCTTCGCCGGCACCGCCGGTTCCCCCGGTGGCGTGGGCGAGGTCGCCGAGCCACCGGCGGAACCGCCCACGGAACCGCTCACGGACCCGGCGTCCGCGGCGGCGGCGCGCCCGGCGGCCTCGGCGTCCCGTCGTTCGCCGTGCAGGACCTCGTGCTCGAGGCGTTCGAGGGTGAGCGCGAGGTGGCTGCCGCGCTTGGTCGGGGCCATGGCATGGATCTCGTCGACGATCACCGCCTCGACGTTGCGGAGCGTCTCGCGAGCCTTCGAGGTCAACAGCAGGTAGAGGGATTCCGGTGTCGTGATCAACACGTCCGGGGGCTTGCGCTTCATGCGTTCGCGCTCGCTGGCCGGCGTGTCGCCGGTGCGCACGCCGACCTCGGGTCGGTGCACCTCGATGCCCAGTCGCTCGCCGGCCAGGCGGATGCCCTCGAGCGGGGCGCGCAGGTTGCGGTCGACGTCCACGGCCAGGGCGCGCAACGGCGAGACGTAGATCACACGCAGTCGCTGCTTGGGGTCCTCGGGTGGCGGCGTCGAGGTGAGCCGGTCGAGCGCCCACAGGAACGCGGTCAGGGTCTTGCCGGAGCCGGTGGGCGCGAGGATCAGGGTGTGCTGGCCGTCGGCGATCGCGGGCCAGCCTTGCGCCTGGGCGGTCGTCGGCTCCGCGAACGTGGTCCGGAACCATTCGCGCACGGGCAGGGAGAAGCGCCCGAGCACCTCGTCGGAGAGGTCGGGCGGCACGTCGGTCATGCGCCGATCACCTGGTTGGCCATGACCGGCGACGGTACCCGCGGTCAACGACCTCGAACGTCGGCCGCGCGGCGACGTGGGCGGTGTCGCCGTGGACCCGGCGCGACCGACCACGCGACCGCCGGCGCGACCGCCCGCGCGACCGCCCGCGCGACCGACCACGCGACCGACGAAGTCAGGCGTCCCACTCCGCCTGGATCGCGCTCCGGCGTGCCCGGGCCAGCGGGCGGCGGGGATCGTCCGCCCCGGCATGTCGCAGGAAGCGTTCCACGGCCGCGAGGTCGTCCCGCCCGGTGGGGGTGTCCAACCAGCGCCACAGCTCGTCGGGGCCGCCGCGCATCGCCACGGCTCGCACCGCGAGATCGAGCTCGGCGCGCGCTGCCCGGATGGCGGGCACCTCGGAGGCCTCCAGCAGCGGGCCCGGGTACATCGCCAGCGCCGTGCGGCCCTCACCGCCGACCAGCAGCCGCCGGACGAGTTGCACGTCGACGGTCACCCCGTCGGCCAGCCTGTAGGGGCGGGTCTCGACCAGGCCGGGCAACGAGACCCGCAGCCGTGACAGCAGGGCCCGGGTCGTGACCGGGTTGCCGGCATCACCGTAGAGGTGGACGGTGAGCTGCTCGGCGGTCAGGCCGGCGGGGTGCAACGCGAGCAATGCGAGGACCTCGGCCTGGCGCGAGCTGAGTCGGCAGGAACCTCGGCCGCGCAGATCGACCGCCGGCTCGTGGCTGGCCAGCAACCGCAGCCGGGCCGGTTCGGGTGGGGCGGCCACGGCCGGGCGGTAGCGCCGCCGACGGTCATCGACGGCTTCGCGTCGCGCTGCCGCCACCTCGGCGCGGTGGCGCAGCGACTGCTCGGCCATCGCTGCGGCGGCCATGACCAACCCGAGGCTGTGGGGATGTGCGGTGCGTTGCGGTCCGCTCAGGTCGATGACCCCCACCAACTCGCCGTTGGTCGGATCATGGATCGGTGCCGCGGAACACCACCACGGGTGCTGTTCGGACAGGAAATGCTCGGCCGAGAAGATCTGCACGGCGTGGTCGATGGCCAGGGCCGTGCCGATGGCGTTGGTCCCCGCGCTCGACTCCAACCAACTCATCCCCGGCACGAAATCGATGGACCGGGCCTGCTCGAGGACCCGCTCGTGGCCTTCGATCCACAGCAGGCGCCCGGTGGCGTCACCGACCACCAGGATGTGCTCCGCATCGTCGGCCAACCCGGCGAGGCAGCCGCGCAGATCCGGCAGGACCGCAGCCAACGGCGAGGTCTCACGGGCCGCGGCGAGCCCGTCCTCGTCGAGCGCCCGCGTCGGTGCCAGCTCGTCGGGGGCGAGCCCCTCACCGAGCATGCGCGACCAGGATTCGGCCACCACCGAGCGCACGCCCCGAGGCCGGCCGAGTCCGAAGCTGGTGTCCCATCGGCGACGGAGTTCGGTCGCGTGGGCGCGCAGGTCGGTGGCCGTTCCGATGGCGACGAACTCGTCACGCACGCGTGTGGTCAGCCGGTCCGTTGCGTCTGGGCCGGCCGCTCTCCCGCCCACATACTCACCGGCGATCGCGGTCCCGTCAACGTGGTGTGCGCGGTCCCTGGTCGCATGATGCAACCTCGATGCAACGGGGCAGGACGTAGTGTCCCCGCGGAGATCATCGAGGTGGTGGCTGGGAGGCCGCCATGGTGGGTGGGAGCCTGCCGCCTCGTGCCATCGAGGGAGAGGGAAACGCCGCATGAGCAGCGACACGGCCACGTCGACCACGCAGACCGCGAACGACCGGATCGACGGGTGGTTGGCCCGGTTCGATGCGGCCCTGTCGGCCGGCGACGTCGACGCGGCGATCGAGCTGTTCGGGCCGGACTGCTACTGGCGCGACTTCGTGTCGTTCACCTGGAACCTGCACACCGCGGAGGGCCCGGACCAGATCCGTGAGATGCTCGCCGACACCCTCGAGCGCACCGCGCCGGGTGACTGGAAGCGCGAGGGCGACGCCGACGAGGCCGACGGCATCACCGAGTCGTTCCTCACCTTCGAGACGGCGGTCGGGCGCGGGCGCGGGCACCTGCGGCTCAACGGCGACACCGCGTGGACGTTGCTGACCACCCTGCAGGAACTGGCCGGTTTCGAGGAGCGCACCGGCGCCGAACGCGACCGGGGGGTGCACCACGGGGTGGTGCGCGGCCGCGAGACCTGGAAGCAGGGCCTGGAGCGTGAGCGGGCGGAGCTGGGCTACGAGCGTGATCCCTACGTGGTGATCATCGGCGGGGGACAGGGCGGCATCGCGCTGGCCGCCCGGCTGCGGCGGCTCGACGTACCGACCATCGTGCTCGAGAAGAACCCCAACCCCGGCGACTCGTGGCGCAACCGCTACGAGTCGCTGCACCTGCACGACCCGGTCTGGTACGACCACCTGCCCTATCTGCCGTTCCCCGACGACTGGCCGGTGTTCGCCTCCAAGGACAAGATCGGGGACTGGCTCGAGAGCTACACCAAGATCATGGAGCTCAACTACTGGACCTCCTCGTCCGTGCGGACCGCCAGCTACGACGAGGCGTCGCAGCGGTGGAGCGTGGAGGTCGACCGCGACGGCGAGTCGGTCACCCTGCACCCCACGCAACTGGTGTTCGCCACCGGGATGTCCGCGGTCCCCAACGTCCCCGAGGTACCCGGCCAGGACGTGTTCCGCGGTGAGCAGCAGCATTCGTCGCAGCACCCCGGGCCGCATGCCTACAAGGGCAAGAAGGTCGTGGTCATCGGCTCGAACAACTCCGCGCACGACATCTGCGCGGCGTTGTGGGAGCACGAGGCCGACGTCACCATGGTCCAGCGCAGCTCGACCCACATCGCACGGTCCGACTCGCTGATGGAACTCGCGCTCGGCGGGCTGTACTCCGAGGAGGCGCTCGCCGCCGGGGTCACCACCGACAAGGCCGACCTGATCTTCGCCTCCCTGCCCTACCGGATCCTGCCGGAGGTGCAGAAGCCGGTGTACGAGGAGATGGCCAAGCGCGACGCGGAGTTCTACGACGGGCTCGAGGCGGCCGGGTTCCAACTCGACTTCGGCGAGGACGACTCCGGGTTGTTCGTGAAGTACCTGCGCCGTGGGTCCGGCTACTACATCGACGTCGGCGCTTCGCAGCTGATCATCGATGGCGAGGTGAAGCTCGTCGGTGGCCAGATCGACCATCTGACCGAGGACGCGGTCGTGCTGGCCGACGGCACCGAGCTGCCCGCCGACCTGGTCGTGTACGCGACCGGCTACTCGTCGATGAACGGCTGGGTCGCGAAGATGGTCAGCCAGGAGATGGCCGACAAGGTCGGCAAGGTCTGGGGGATGGGCTCCGATACGACCAAGGACCCCGGACCCTGGGAGGGTGAGCTGCGCAACATGTGGAAGCCCACCCAGCAGGACAACCTGTGGTTCCACGGCGGCAACCTGCACCAGTCCCGCCACTACTCGCAGTTCCTCGCCCTGCAGCTCAAGGCCCGGATGGAGGGCCTCGACACCCCCGTCCACGCCCTGGCGGAGGTCCACCACACCAGTTGAGTTCCCACGTCCCCGGGCCGGCGACGGCGGACCCCCCGCCTCCGTCGCTGGTCCGGGGATCCCGCGGCCGCCCCTGTCGGCCGCTCCCGTCGGCCGCCCGCCGCCTCCGGGGGCCGGCCCGGTTGCCTGGGCGGTTGCGCCGGTGAGCCGGCGAACCTGCCCACATCCCTCCGCTCTCGCCCCGGCCCCCCGACCCGGGCCCGGGCCCGACCCCGGGCCCGACCCCGGGCCCGACCCCGGCCCTCTGCACGTGGAGGGTCGTCCACAGCTCGGGCGGGACCCGACAGGCCGTTCGCGGTCCGGTGGCCCCTGCTGTGGTCATGGGATCAAAGGAGAAGGTCTGGCGCGAGGCCTTCGCGCTCGGTCGCACGCAGCACGGACCGGTCGCACGCCGCCAGGTCTGGGCCTCGGGCCACACGCCACGGTGTCGGGTCGGTCGGCGCTGCATCTCGCCGGGGTCATCGACGACCCGCCGCTCCGCCCGATCATCCTGCTGCCCGCCGCCAACCGGTCATGCGCGCTCACCGGGATGCGGATCACCCGCAGCCGGACGCTGTCGGATGCCCACCGCGAGCGGGTCGGGGGCATATGGGTCGCGACCGTTCCGCGAGCACTGCTGGATGCCGCGGCGACCGCGAGTCGGGATCGCCACCGGGCATGGCTGATCGACGCCCGCCAGCGCCGGCTGGTGACCGTCGCCCAGGTCGCCGCCCTCGCCGAGGCCTATCCGTCGACGCCGGGCCGCGGCCGCCTGTTGCAGGCATGCGCCGATGTCGAGGACAGCGGCGCGGACTTCGTGCTGGTCGAGCAGGTCGAGTCGCGTCTGCGCGCCGCGGGGTTCCACCTCGACGTCCCTCCGCGGACGGTGGCGACACCCGGCCGCGTCCTGCATCCGGACCTGACGCTCCGCGGGGTACCGGTCGGGATCGAGGCCGATGGGTTCGGCACGCACAGCTCCCGGCGCGCGCTCGACCTCGATCATCGCGAACACCACGCGTACGCGCTCGTCGGGTGGTTGATGCTCCGGGTCGGGTGGACCCGCCTGGGCGACGACTGGGAGGGCTTCGTCGTCGAACGGCGCGAGGCCATCCGACGGGTCCCGGAATGATCACCGGCCCGTTCCGTGGGCAGCTTCGCCGCCGGGCCGGCGCGACCGCCCACGCAACGCCGCCAGCCGGGGCACCGGCCGTTCGAGAGCGGTCCGCGGCGTGAGGTCGGTCCGTACCGTGTGGATCGCCACTCGTCCGCCGCCAGGAGCCCGTCCTCGTGTCCACCGCCGTCGTGCTGTTCACCCGGGACCTGCGCGTCCACGACCAGCCTGCACTGCTCGCCGCCTGCCGGGACGCCGATCGGGTCGTGCCCCTGTTCGTGTTCGACGACGCGATCTTCGCGTCCCGATATGCCGCCCCCAACCGGGTCAGCTACCTGCTCGACGCCGTCAGCGAACTGCGCGACGCCCTGCGCGAGCGCGGTGGCGAGCTGCTCGTGCGTCGTGGCGAGCTGATCGACCAGGTCAAGGAGGTCGTCGTCGAGGTGGCGGCGGACTCGCTCCACCTCGCTGCGGACGTCAGCGCGTTCGCCCACCGGCGCGACCTGGCGCTGCGGGCGATGGCGCGAGAGAACCTGGGCGGCCGGCTGACCGTGCACGCCCATGAGGGCATCACCCTGGTCCCACCCGGTGACGTCACGCCGACCGGTGGCGATCACTTCAAGGTCTTCACCCCCTACTGGCGCAAGTGGCTCCAGGCGCCTCATCGCACGCCCGAGCCTGCTCCGGCCACCGTCCCGACGCCGTCCGATCTGTTCGCCGGCGACATCCCCCAGCTCGGTGAGCTCGTCGACGGCACGCCCGCTCCCGAGCTGCGTCCCGGAGGCGAGGCTCAGGCCCACCGTCGGCTCGACTGGTGGTTCGACGGGCCGATCGAGGACTACGGCGATGCTCGGAACCATCTCGCCGGCGACGGCACCTCCAAGCTGTCGGCCGACCTGCACTTCGGGTGCCTCTCCGTGGCACAGCTCGCCGACCGGGTCGACCGGGGACGTGACGGCCACGAGACGTTCCTCCAGGAGCTGTGCTGGCGCGATTTCAACCACCAGATGCTGGCCGCCCGCCAGGACCTGCCCCACACCGACATCCGCACCCAGGGCGACCGGTGGCTCGACGACGAGGACGCGCTGCAGGCCTGGAAGGACGGGATGACCGGCTACCCGGTCGTCGATGCGGGCATGCGCCAGTTGCAGCGGGAGGGGTGGATGCACAACCGGGCGCGGATGATCGTCGCCTCGTTCTTGACCAAGCACCTGTATGTGGACTGGCGCGCAGGGGCCTGGCACTTCATGGACCACCTCGTCGACGGTGACCTCGCCAACAACTTCGGGCAGTGGCAATGGACGGCCGGGACGGGCACCGATTCGCGGCCGAACCGGATGTTCAACCCGGTCACCCAGGGCCAGCGCTACGACCCGGAGGGCATCTACGTCCGTCGCTACGTCGAGGAACTGGCCGAGGTCGACGACGCGCACCTGCACGCCCCGTGGGAGGCGGATGGGTCACTGTTCGCCAGCAGCGACGCCTACCCCGCACCGATCGTCGACCACCGCGAGGCGCGTGACCGCTTCCTCACCGCCCGGGGCAAGTGAGCCGACCCGGTTGTCGCTGTGCGCGTCCCCCGGACCGCGCCCCCGGGCCGCGCGGCTGCCCCTGGTCGGGTGGTGTGGGCGGTGTCGCCGGACCACCGGCGGAGCTGTCCACGGCCGGGCCGCGCTGCGGGACGTGCGAGTAGGTTGCCGGTGGGCGGGTGAGCGGCCTCGTCCGTGGCCCGGGTGGAGGCTGATCGGATGACGGAGAAGCTCGAGTCGATGCCGGAGGGGTGGGGGCGCGCCCTGGCCGTCGTCGCGCATCCCGACGACATGGAATACGGCGCCGCCAGCGCCGTCGCGAAATGGACCTCGCAGGGCAAGGACGTGCGCTACCTGATGGTCACCCGTGGCGAAGCCGGGTTCGCCGACCGGCCGCCCGAGGAGGTCGCCCCGCTGCGTGCCGCCGAGCAGCGGGCCAGCTGCCACGCGGTCGGTGTCAGCGAGCTCGAGTTCCTGAACGAACCCGACGGGTTGCTGGTGGCGAACCTGACGCTGCGTCGTCAGCTGGCCAGTGCCATACGTCGTCACCGACCGGATGTGCTGCTGTCGATCAACTACCGCGAGTCGTTCGGCGGCCTCAGCTGGAACCACGCCGATCACCGGGCCGTGGGCATCGCCCTGCTCGACGCGGCCCGTGACGCGGCGAACCCGTGGGTCTTCCCGGAACTCGGCCCACCGGCGGACCCGGTCGAGTTCGTCGCGTTCGCCGGATCGCCCGAGCCGACCCATGCCGTCGACGTGACCGGCCATCTCGACGCCGGCGTCCGCTCGCTGCGGGCCCATGCCAGCTACCTCGCCGTGCTGGGGGACGAGGACGGTGAGGACACCGTGGCGTTCCTTCGCCGCAGTGCCCTGACCGCGGGCCGGGCCTTCGGTGTCGAGCACGCCGTGAGTTTCGAGCTCCGGACCCCGTAGGAGCCGCCCGCCCCGCCGATGGTGTAGGCCAGAACCCGTGGTGAGCCGGGGTTTCTGCCCGGCCGGCGCGCAGTAGCCTCGCCGGACCGACACCCTCGAGCCGACCGCGGAGGCACTCGTGCGACTCACCGACCGTCACGTTGCGTTGATCACCGGAGGGGCCTCCGGCTTGGGAGCAGCGACCGCTCGGGCACTGCATGCCGCAGGAGCGAGGGTGGTGCTGGTCGATCTTCCCGCCGCGGACGGCGGTGCGCTGGTCGAGGAACTGGGACAGCGGGCGAGCTTCGTCCCGGCCGACGTTACCGATCCCGACGGGATCGCCGAAGCGGTCGCGCAGGCCGGGGAGCTGGGGGAGCTCAGGGTCGCGGTGAACTGCGCCGGTGTCGGGTGGGCCGCACGGGTGCTCGGCCGTGACGGCCCGCACGACCTCGACCTGTTCCGCACGGTCGTGGGCGTCAACCTGATCGGGTCGTTCAACGTCCTGCGGCTAGCGGCGGCCGCGATGGCGGAGCTGGAGCCCGTCGACGGGGACCGTGGCATCATCATCAACACCGCGTCGATCGCCGCCTACGACGGCCAGGTCGGCCAGATCGCCTACAGCGCATCGAAGGGTGGCATCGTCGGGATGACCCTGCCGGCGGCCCGTGATCTCGCCCGCCACCAGATCCGGGTGCTGACCATCGCGCCGGGGACCTTCGACACCCCGATGCTGGCCGGGCTGCCCGACGAGGCCCGCGAGGCCCTGGCCGCCGACATCCCGCATCCGCAACGACTGGGCGACCCGGCCGAATACGGGCTGCTCGCGCGGCAGCTGGTCGAGAACCCCTACCTCAACGGCGAGGTGATCCGTTTGGACGGCTCGCTGCGCATGAAGCCTCGCTGACGCGGCGAGCCCGGCGCAGCGACCCTGCGGCCACTTCGATGTCGCTGCCACCGATCCGACCATGGTGGGTAGGCTCACCTCGGAGAGAGGTACCGATGGTGGCGGACGAGAACGTTTCGAACGAGGCGGAGGCCTCGTCGCAGGACCGGCGGGGCCACGGGGACCGCCTGTCGTCGTTGGATGCGGCGTTCCTCGAGATGGAGTCGCCGACCCGCATCATGCACGTGGGTGGCCTGTTCATCTTCGATCCGGCCGAAGGTGGTCGGCGCATGGGCTTCCCCAACTTCCTCGAGCTGGTGCGATCGCGTCTGCACCTGATCCCGCGCTACCGCCAGAAGGTGGTCACCCCGCCCTTCCAGCTGGGTTCGCCCGTGTGGGTGGACGATCCCGATTTCGACCTGTCGTACCACGTGCGCCACGCCGCGTTGCCGGCACCGGGGACCACCGCGCAGCTCAACGAGTACGCGGCCCGCATCTTCTCCCGCCAGCTGGACCGCGACCGGCCGTTGTGGGAGCTGTACGTCATCGAAGGGCTGGAGCACGGACGGGTGGCGCTGCTCGGCAAGACCCACCACGCCATGGTCGACGGCCTGTCGGGCATCGACATCGCGACCGTGATGCTGGACGTCGCCCCGGACCAGAGCGACACGTTGCCGGCGCCCGAGCCGTGGGCGGCACAGCGCACGCCGTCGTCGACCGACCTCGCCTTCGACGCGGTCAAGCAGCTCGCGACCAGCCCCGCCCACCTCGTGGAGTCGGTGGGCCGCCTGGCCAAGGCACCCCAGTCGGCGGCCAAGCGGGCCCTGCAGGTGGGGCTCGGCGTGGGCCGCGTCGCCCGGTCGAACCTGGCCAGGCCCGCCCCCCGGTCGCTGTTGAACCAGCCCCCGGGGCGGTCCCGGCGGTTCGCGATCCAGCGCGTCGCCCTCGAGGACGTCAAGGCGGTCAAGAACGCGTTCGACACCACCGTCAACGACGTGATCCTGGCGACCATCGCCGATGCGACGGGCCGCTATCTCCGTACGCGCGGGGCCCGCACCGACGGCGTGTGGCTGCGGGCGATGGTCCCGGTGAGCACGCGGGCGGCCTCCGATGCCCACCACCTCGGCAACCGGGTGGTGTCGGTGTTCGTCGACCTGCCGATGGCGGAGATGGACGCCGTCGAGCGGCTGCGGATCTGTCACGACGCGATGGCGGAGGTCAAGTCCTCGCATGCCGCGGTGGGTGCCGGATGGCTGATCGGGCTCGGCGAGTTCGCGCCACCGACCCTGCACGCGATGGCCTCGCGGGTCGCGGTCAACTCCCGGGTCTACAACTTCCTGGTCACCAACGTCCCCGGCCCGCAGCTACCGATCTACTGCATGGGCGCGCGGCTGCTGGGTGCGTTCCCGTTCACGCCGTTGGCGGCCAACCACAGTTACGGCGTGGGTGTCACCTCGATGGATGGTTGGCTGAACTACGGGTTCGTCGCCGACTACGACGCGATGCCGGACCTCGAGGTGGTGCCGGACATGGTGGTCGCCGCCATGGCGGAGCTCACGGCCAGCGCCGAGGCGCTCGTCGACCGGGGCAGGCGACGACCTCGCCCGCGTGCGGTGCCGGCCGATGTGGCCGCGTCCGATCAGAAGGCCTCCCGACATGGAGGCGGCGCGTCGGAGGGGTGAGCGTTCCGCTCCGCCGCGCGACCAGCGAGCGTCCGCCCTTGGTTGCCGCGGTGTCCGTGGCGGCTGCGGCGGCCCGGGTCAGCTCGGTGGTGGCGTCGACGTGCGGAACCCCTCCAGTTCGCTGAGCAGCCCGAGCACCCGACCCTCGGCGGCCTCGGCATCCGAGACCGTGGCCTGCAGGCTCTGCTCCAGGCTGGGCACGAGCTCCTCGACGAGCGGATCGACGTCCGCGAACCGCTGCTCCAGCACCGCGTTGTAGGCGTCGAGGTCGCCGTCCTCGAGGTGGGTGATCGCGGTCTCCGACAGCTCGATGAGTGTGGTGACGACCTCGAGGTGCGCCTCGGCGTGGGCGACCAGCGGGGTGTGGTCGGTGGCAGTCGTGGCGGCTGCCTCGTAGGCACGCAACAGCTCGAGGTCCGTGGTCCAACCGTCGGCGAGCACGTCCGGATCGTCGTCGTCCGGCCCGCGCACCTCGGCGCTCGCGAAGCGGGCCGCGGCCCCGTGGAGCTCGAGCGCTGCGCTTCCGTGCGCGGCGGCCGGGTCGGCTGCGGCGCGCAGGTGGGTGGCCACGTCGAGCGCCTGGTCGTGCAGCGCCTCGAGCCCTTCCGGTGGCGGTTCGGTGTGATCGGACGGCGACGCGGGGGTCTCGGCCGCGAGGGCTTCGAGTTCGGTGGCCGTCGCCTCGAGGCGGTCAGCCACCTCGGTGATCTGCTCGAGCACCCGATCGGCGTCGCGGTCGCTGCCGATGACCGCCTCGGCGAGCAGCAGCCGGAGCAGGCCGGCGTCGTCGCGCGCCGAGAAGGCTGGAGCAGCCAGGGTGAGACGAGCCTCACGTGCCTGGGCGACGCGTTCCGCGTCGGTCGTGTCCGGATCGTCGGCCGCGTCCGTCGGGGTTCCCTCACCGGAGTCCGAAGGGTTGCCGTTGGGCAGTGCGACCGCGGCGAGGCCGATGGCCAGCATCGCGACACCGACCGCGAGCACGATCAGACGAGAACGGGATGAGGACAGCATGGCGCAACCTTGCGGGTCGAGGTGGGGGTCGGGCGCGGAGGTCCTGAGTGGCGGGCCCTGACCCGGGGTCGCTCTTGGCGGCGGCGACCCGGGGTCCGGGCGGGTGGCGGGTGCCCGCTGCGAGGGCCCGAGGTCCAGTCTCGTTCCATACCCGGGTGCGCATCGGCGCCGACCGATCGCCGCACGTCGGCGATGCGGTGATGAGCGGTTGTGGTGCCCCGGCAGCGCTCGACGGCGCGACGGTAGGGTGAGGAGGCGCCAGACGCTGGGGCCGGATGGCCCGGATGGCCGGAGAAGTTGGTCAGGTGTTCGCTCCGGCGGGGTGTCGTGAAGCCTTCGATCGAGGAGTTCCGGTGGACGTCGAACTGCAGGTCCAACGCCTGGACCCGCGCGCGAGCCTTCCGTCCTACGCGCATCCCGGTGATGCCGGCCTCGATCTCGCCGCCTTGGATCCGGTCCGCCTGGGCCCGGGCGATCGGGTGGCGGTGCCCACCGGTCTGGCGATCGCGGTCCCCGAGGGATGGGTCGGGCTCGTACACCCCCGCTCCGGTCTCGCACGTCGGCATGGCCTCACGGTCGCGAACGCACCGGGGACCATCGATGCGGGCTACCGCGGCGAGGTGCAAGTGCTTCTGATCAACCTCGGCGAGGACGTCGTGGAGGTCGCCGCCGGGGACCGCATCGCCCAGTTGCTCCTGCAGCAGGGCGGTCACGCACGCATCATCGAGGCCGAGGATCTGGATCAGACCGTCCGGGGCGTCGGCGGCTTCGGCTCGACGGGCAGCGCGGCGCGCTGAGCCGTCGAGCCGCACGTCGCCGGTCCCTGGTTTGCCGACCCCCCACCCCTGGGTTACCTTTCGGCCGCACGCGGATGTAGCTCAGTTGGCTAGAGCGCCACCTTGCCAAGGTGGAGGTCGCGAGTTCGAATCTCGTCATCCGCTCCACGGGAACCCCGCTTCGGCGGGGTTTCTGCGTTCACTGAGTCACCGTTGAGTCACGGACGTTCGTCTCGGCGTCCGCGACCGGTCGCGCCGTCGTCCAGGATCAGGTCCTCGAAGCGCCGAGCCGCGGCCGTGCCCATGCCGGGGAGCAGGTGCTGGTAGGTGTCCTGTGTGAAGGCCGTGGAGTGGTGGCCCAATCGCTCCTGGACGACTCTTGGCGGCTCGCCCGAGGCCAGCAGGATGCTCGCGGGGGGAGCCCAAGCTGAACCAGGTGGGCTCGTCTCCTGGCATCCTCGGCCGGACCACCGAGGTCGAGTTCCAACGCGCGGTCGGGCGACAGAGGGTCCCGTTGGGGACCTTCACCACCCGTCTGGGACCCCGCGGCCTGTCGGTACCCGGCGGGGCCGACCTCGGACCGCGAGGGCCGGGCCTCGAAGCAGGTGTCGTGGATCTGGGTCCGGAGCCGTTCGAGCCGGACCGGCTCGCTGAGGGCACCGTGGCCACCGTGCAGATGATCTGGCACGACGATGTGCTCGACCTCGCCGCCGACGCGGTCACCGACGCACACGAGCGCCTGACCCTGCTGTGGATGGGGTTCCGCATCCCCGGTGGCGAGCACCCGATGGACCCCTCGTGGGAGCTCGGCTACAGCGCCTCCGGACAGATCCCCACCTTCGTCCAAGAACAGCGTCGGGGCCGTTTCGGTGGTGGCGGCGACTTCCGGAGCTGGGACGCCGACACCTGGGGCGCCCAGCACGCGCTCGACGAGCTACGACGCGCCACGGCGAACCTGGCCGCCATCGGCTGGCCCGACCAGCGCACCGCACCCCACGGCGCGCTCACGGATCTGACCGCAACCGCCCGACAGCTCGCCACCGACGAGATCCACCTGCTCGAACTCGAACTCGACCGCTGAACGGAACCCCACGCCACGCACATGTACGACACAACTCATCGCCGCGGTTACAGCTCGGTCGCACCCCGCATCAACCTTGGTCGTTGGCGGGCCCACCAACGACAGTCGCTGATGGCGGTCCTCGCGGCGCATGTCGGGGGTAGCCGCCAACGCGGTCCGGCGGGGGCAGGTTCAACGGGTCAGGGCAACGCCTCGTCCACAGTGACTGCGGTCACGACGTCGAGGAGATTCCGGGGCCTGCGGCGGCGGCCGACGACAGTCATAGCCCGTCCGCAGTCACGTTGGCAGCACTCAGGCGGGTTCGACGACGACCTTGCCGAGAGCGTGCCCCCCACCGACGTGTGCCAGTGCCTGGGGGACGTCATCGAGGCCCAACGTGCGGTCGATGCGGATCTGAACGTCGCCGGCGACGCACCGCTCGGTGAGGGGCTCGAAGTGTGCCGGGCCCTGCTTCACCGCGAGCACCCCCAGGCTGCGCTCTGTGAGCCGGCCGAGCAGGGCCCCGATCGTCACGACCCGCAGCAAGGTCGGCACCGACCCGCCAACGCAGCGGTATCGACCGCCGCGGGCCAGCGCACGTCGATAGGCGAAGACGGATCGGTGGGCGACGAGGTCGAGCACGTGATCGAACGGTCCGAGGCGGGTGAAGTCCGTGCTGCGGTAGTCGACCACCTCGTCGGCGCCCAGCGACCGCATGAACGCGAGCTTGCTCGCGTTGTCGACGCCGGTCACGTGTGCGCATGCGCGCTTGGCGAGCTGGATCGCGAACGATCCGCTGCCGCCGCCTGCCCCGTTGATGAGCATCCGATGGCCTTTCCCCACCTCGGCGGTTCCCTGCAGGGCGATCGCCGCTGCCTGAGGAAGCGTCGAGGTCTCAGCGAAGGTCAACGCCTCGGGCTTGTGTGCGAGGACCGACTCGGGTGCCACGGCGTACTCGGCGAAGCCGCCCATCAGGCCGAGGTTGTCGCCGTAGACCTCATCGCCGACCCCGAACCGGGTGACGCCCGGGCCGACGGCGTGCACGCGCCCCGCGATGTCTGAGCCGAGGATCCGACGCGCAGGCTTGCGCAAGCCCCCGATCCGCGCGTAAAGCGGAACGCCCCGCAGGCACTCCCAGTCCGAGAGGTTGATCGAGGTCGCAACGACCTCGACGAGCACCTGCCCGGGGCCCGGCGTCGGCATCCGGACCTGCTCGACCCGAAGCACGTCAGGCGGCCCGTACCGGTCGTAGACCACTGCTCTCATCCGCTCCGCTCCCATCGCAAGGGCAAGCCTCAAGGGCAAGGCATCAGCCGGTGTTCCGGAGACGCTCGAGGCCGTCGAGGATGAGGTCGAGACCGAACTCGAACTCGTCGGTGTAGTCGTAGCCGGCTGCGAGGGAGGCTGCGGCTGCCTCGTTGAGGCGCGGATACTCCGCGGCTGACACCTGCGGAAGGACGATCTCCGCCATCTCGGCGAGTTCCTCGGGTGTGCCGAACGGCAGCCCCGCTTCCTGGATCGCGAACCCGTAGATGTAGCTGTCCAGGAGCCAGAAGGCGTGGGTGGCGTCCTCGATCGAGAAGCCCGCCTCCCGCAGGCGGTCCAGCACCGCCTCGGCGTGGCGCAGACTCGCCGGCCCGTGCGTTGTCCGTAGCTCCATCAGCCCGGTGGCCCAGGGGTGTCGCGCGAGGGCCTCGCGCACCGAGGCCGCGCGCTGGCTCATCGTCTTCCGCCAGCCCACATCGACGACGGGCAGGTCGATCTCGCTGAACACGACATCGATCATCCCGTCGAGGAGGTCGTCCTTGTTCGCCACGTGGTTGTAGAGCGACATCGCCTCGACTCCGAGTCGCTGGCCGAGCTTGCGCATGCTGAGCGCCTCGAGGCCGGCGTCGTCGGCGAGGGCGACGGCAGCCCGCACCACGCGCTCCCGGTTCAGCGGGGTGCGCGGTGCCGAGCTGGGTTCGGAGTGCGTCCCCACTGGCTTCCTTTCGGTCGCGCTTGACGAGAGCTGACGGCGTATGCCTTACTTACGCTGTAGGTTTACAGCGTAAGCATACCAGGGCCGCGCGGCGGAACGGAGCACCCCATGAAGGCGATCGTCCAGGACGTCTATGGCTCGCCCGAGGTCCTTCGGCTCACGGAGATCGACATGCCGGCAGTTGGGGAGGGCGACGTGCTCGTGGCCGTCCACGCCGCTGCCGTCCACCCCGGCGACGCCTTCATCCTCGCCGGCGTGCCCTATGTCGCGCGCCCGGCTTTCGGGCTGCGCAGGCCCCGGGTGGGCGTTCGTGGGTACGACCTCGCGGGGCGCGTCGAGACGGTCGGTTCGAACGTCCAGCGATTCCAGCCCGGCGACGAAGTGTTCGGCTGGACGACCACCGGCTCGCTGGCGGAGTACGTGTGCGTTCCACAGGACAACCTCGCGCCGAAGCCGGCCAACATCACCGTGGAGCAGGCCGGGGCCGTCACGGTCTCCGCGATGCCCGCCCTGCACGCGCTCCGCGACGCCGCGAAGGTCCAGCCGGGCCACAAGGTGCTGATCGTCGGGGCGTCCGGCGGCGTCGGCACCTTCGCCGTGCAGATCGCCAAGTCGCTCGGCGCCGAGGTGACCGGCGTGTGCAGCACACGCAACGTCGACCTCGTCCGGTCCATCGGGGCCGACCACGTCATCGACTACACGCGGGAGGACTTCACCCGCAGCGGCCGGTCCTACGACGCCATCCTCGACAACGTCGAGGCGCAGCCGCTGTCCGCCGTCCGGCGGGCCCTCGCGCCCGGGGGAACCCTCGTCCTCAACAGCGGCCGCGGCAGCCGCTGGATCGGTCCCCTCGGGCGCTGGGCGAAGGCCGGCGTGCGCTCGCTGTTCACCCGCCAGACGCTGCGGCCGCTCCTGCAGCGCGAGAACCAGCAGGACCTCGTCGTCCTCAAGGAGCTCATCGAGGACGGCGCGGTCACACCGGTCATCGATCGGACCTACCCGCTCAGCGACGCCGCACAGGCCCTCGCCTACGTCGGGGCGGGACACGCACGCGGCAAGGCCGTCGTCACCGTCTGACACCGATCGCCAGGCGCGGCGGCGAAGCCACGAACGGGCCAGGTGACGGTCCGTTCCCACCTCGGGGCCACCAGGGCGCGCGATGCGAACGGGCGTTGGCGGCATGCTCGTAGCCGCCATGCACAGGTAGCGACACAACCCCTGCTGGAGACGGCGATCCGCGGCCACTCCCGGCGGCGGACCCGGGGAGTCAGGGTCGTCGGAACCCGATGCCGAGCTCCGCGAGTTCGTCGGCGATGCGCCGCTGTCCGGCCGCGTTCGGATGGACCATGTCGCCGGTGAACAGCCCGCCCTGCGTGGTGTCCGCGTCCTCGGCGGCGTCCCGGAACGCGGCGTGGACGGTCGCGACGGGGATGCCTGCCGCCTCGGCGCTGGTGCGGACGTGGTCGTTCGCCGCGTCGAGTGCGTGCTGCAGCGCGGGGCCACCGAGGCCGAGCCGGGCGAACGCCGCAGGGCGGTAGATGTCCATGGTCCGGACACCGTCCAGGTTGTCGTCCAGCACCTCGGTGAGCTCGTCCAGCAGCTCGTCCCACCCGCTCTCGAACGCGGTCACGGCGTTGCGGAGACAGACGAGCGGGGGGTCGTCACCGCAACCGCCGGACGCGACCAGTGCCAGGGCATCGAGGAGGTCGTTGCCGCCCGCGTTGAGGGTCACGACGTGCGCGTCCGCGACCGCGGCGCGCGCCGCCTCGTCGGTGCGGAGCGCGTCGAGGATGTCGCCCGTCGCCCAGCCGTCGCGCGACAGGTCGGTGACCGTCACCGGGGAGCCCGTCTCCTGCTCGAGCCAGTCGGCGTACTCCGCGACATAGCTGGTCTCCGCACGGAAGCCGGCCGCGATGGAGTCGCCGAGCGCGACGTACCGGATCTCCTCGGGAACGTCGCCCGATCCCGGTGGCGCGTCGGTCCCGGCGGGAAGGCCGGGCAGCTCCGGCGGGTCAGGGGGATCCACCGGGTCGGGCGGGTCGGCCGGGTCGGCCGGGTCGGGCTCGGCGTCGTGGGCGGCACCGGGTGCGTCCGTGGCCGGGTCGGCCGGAGGATCGCCGGGGCCCTGCGCGCTGAACCCGCACGCGGACGTCGCCAACGCGATGACGAGCACCACGAGGGTGACACGCGAACGGCGGATGACGTGGAGGAACACACCCGCGACGGTACCGAGCGGGACGGACCGGCAGGACGGGCCGTTGCCCGCGATCACCTCGCCGTACCACAGGGCGCTGTCCTTCGGGATGCGCACCTGCGTGTCGTAGTCGACGTGAACGATGCCGAACGGCGATGACCGTGGTCGTTCCTTGTCTTGGTCGGGTGCGGGTGGGAGCGAGCAGCGGTGGTCTCGTCGGACGGGGTGGCAGGGCGGCCTTGTGGTGCCTTCCACTCTGGCCGCAGGATCGACATCGACAGGGCGTTCCGCACTCCGTCCCAGAACGGCGCGTCACGCGCGCGGCCTTCGTGGGGTGAAACCGAGCCGTTCGTAGGTGCGAATCGCGTGGGTGACCGTGAAGGCGTCGAGGCGGACACGGTGAATCTCGACGGTGTCGAAGGCATGGGTGAGGATCGTGCGCATCGTGTCGCTGCCGTAGCCCCTCCCGGTCACCTCAGTGCTGGGCAGTGTGATGCGGACCCGACGGTGTCGTTGGCCGGGCCCTCGTCCGGGAGGGTTGGAAGCGTCAGGTGGCGACGTGGTCGGAGGTCGGTTCGTCGGGTGCCCCGGCGCCCTCGGGCTGCTCGTCGAGGTGAAGGGCGGCCAGATCGATCGCGACGGTGCCTCGTGAGTGCCGCAGCCACAGCAGGGCGAACACCCCGAGCAGCAGGAACGCGGCGGCTTCGAGCAGACCGCCGGGGCGAAGCAGCGTCAGGGTGGGGTCGACCTCGATCCGCATGATGGCCGAGAGCCCGGCGGTGTTCTCACCGCCGCGGGAGAACAAGACGTTGGCGGTGATGTTGAACGCGGCGTGGGCGCCGATCACCAAGGCGAGGTTGCCGCTGACCAGGTAGACGACCCCGAGCACGACCCCGGACAGCACGAAGGTCAGCAGGGTGACCACGCCGGTCTGGCCGAGGTGACCCACCGCGAACACGACGGCGCTCAGGGCCAGCCCGCCGGCGATCGCGCGGTGGGGGGAGAGCCAGCGACGGAGCCCGTCGGCGGCGTTGCACAGGAACACGCCTCGCAGCACCAGTTCCTCCCAGAAACCGGTGCAGACCATCGCGACCGCGTACACCAGGATCCCCGGCCAGAGAGCGAGGTCGCCCGCGTCGAACGTGGCGGCGATCTCAGCCCACCCGGCACCCATCGCGACCAGGAACGGGATCGAGACGGCGAACACCGCGACCGCGAACCCGACGGTCAGGTCGATCAGCCAGCAGCGGTCGATCGTGAGTCCGTAGTCGGTCAGGCTGCGGGCGCCGAGGAACCGTCGGCTGAACATCACGAGCAGGACGGCCACAACCGCCGGTGCGCCGCTGGCGAGCAGCTGCGCCACCGGCAGTGGCAGCTCGAACGGCACGAGTTCGTTCGCGCTGGTGGCCGCGAACGCTCCGACCAGCGGCAGGAGGATCAGCCAGGGCGTGCGGGCCCTGTCGTGGGTGTGGTCCCAGAACAAGAAGCGCAAGGGCTGGACGGTTGCTCGTGCCATCAGTGGTTCCTCGTTTCCGATGTGGGAGAGGAAGCTCTCGGTGCGGGCCGTTCGAGGAGCAGGCAGCCGAGTGCCATGAGGGCACTACGACCGATGCGGACCGGCTGCGGGGCGAGGAACTGGGCAGGCAGAGGACGAGGTCGACGACGAGCGGTATATCGATCGTCGCAGTCGGCCCTCGGCCTTCCAGACGGCTGCGGCGACCGTAGCCGCGCCGACGACCGGAAGGACCAGGTCAGCAGCGAGCAGGATGAGGCCGGGCCCGAGAGGTACCGCCTCCCCGACCGCGAGGAGGCTCGCGTCGCTGCGGTCGCGCACCGGTTGACCGACAACTGCGAGCCCGAAGGTTTCCGCACAATAGGAGAGCCGGGTCAGGCTGACACCGACCCAGCTGACCGCAAGTCCTCGCAGTGACCAGCGTGCGCCCGGTGTGGCCTGGAGGCAGATGTGGAGTCCGAGCAGCCCAAGCGTGAGCAGCACGACAGGCGTTGGCCCCTTGGGAAGCCCCAGATGGCCGTTGACCACGGACCTCATGCCGAGGTCGGGATAGCGGCCCTCGCGGCGAAGGATCGCCATCGACGGAGTGCCCGGACAGGGCGACGGACCGGTCGATAGCACCCGTTACAGCTACGTAGACGCTGGCGTCCGGTTCCGTCCTCGACACGGTCCTTGGATGCCCGCAGGGGCCGCCTCGATGGGCAACACTCCGCCATGACCGTGCGCCTCAAGGACCGAACCGAGTTTGGCCGGTGCGCCCCAACCCGAAACCGGCCGAGCTGCCATCCCGGCTCCTCGTGCCGTCCGCGTCGGGACGCCACAGCTTCCGGTCACCGCCCGCCAGGGCCGTGCGGTGTCAGGAGCGGGGGTCGTGCACGGTGCCGAGAAACAGGACCGTGCCGGTCTCGTTGTCGCTAACGGTGAACGCGAACGGCCGGTCCACGATCAGCGGCGGTGGGCCGGCGGACTCGGTCATGACCCCGCCGGTGACGGCAGCGGCTTCGGTGCCCTCTTCGTCGACGCGGATGTAGGTCTTCTGCACGACCGTGTCCAACCAGGGGTTTGCCGGTGACATCGGCGTGAAGTCCCCACCACCGAACGCCGAGACCATCCCGAGATCTTGCAGCGCGTCGTTGAGTTCGGCGTCCCACTCGAGTTCGAAGCGCGGGAGCGCCAGCTGCGAGGGTGTCGAGGACGCCAGCTCGGCGGTCGTCTGTTGCCAGGTGTCGGCGTCGAGCTGCCCGAGGAGGTCGTCGAGCGCCACGTCCTCGTCAGGCAACACCACCTCCATCCCGAACCGCTCGTCGTCGCCGTAGGGCAGCCGCATCATCGTGAACCCGTCACCGGACGCGGTCTCGACCTCCGGGTCCGTGCGGTGCATCATCGGTACCTCAACCTGGTGACCGTCGGCCAGCGTGAACGGCGCATCGCGCGTCTCGGCCTCGTCGAACGTGGTCGTCCAGGCCCCGAGGAAGTACACCGCGTTGAGCAGCACCAGCACCGCCTGCGGATCGGGCAGCCCCAGGTCCTCGGCGATGTCCTCGATCAGCCCCTCGGTGCGTTGCTCCACCCAGTCATCGATCCGATCGGCGCTCTGCTGCGCCCCGAGGTCCACCTCATCCAACGTGGCACCGAACGTGTCCCGCACGAAGTCGACGTAGTCGTCTTCGAACGGGTAGCCCTCCGCCGCCCACAACGAGTTCGCGAGTCCCAACGTCACGTCGCTCTGCCCGGTGAGATCGGCCAGCAGCGCCGCGTAGCGGGTGTCTCGAGCGTCCTCCAGCCGCAGCACCCCGACCATCTCCTCGGCGGTGTCCCCGCCAGCGCCAGCCGCCACCATCGCCAGCAACACCGCGGCGGACAGCGGCGAGGTCACCGTGTTCTGTCCCGGCACGGCGACCGCACGGTGCAGATCGAACCCGAACGCGTTCACCCCCTCGGCCGCGGCGGCCGCTTCCACGGGCGAGAGGCTGCCCGCAAGCTCGGCTGCGATCCCGTCGTCACCGCCCGATGGCGCATCACCACCGCACGCAGCCAGGATCAGCGTGATCGCGGCCGAGCAGCTGACGATCTTCGAACGTTCCACGAACTCCTCCTCCACGAGCCGCACGGTAGGACGTCGAGCCCGGCACAACGGTTCCACACCCGCAAGGATCTGCGCTTCGCGACCATGCGCAGCCGGGCTGGCGCTCGCCTCGTCGGCCCGAAGCGAACGGCACCTACCATCGCGCCAGCGACGCCACCCACCGCCGCAGCGCGGACCAGCGAATATCGCGTGACACCAGGAGGGATCAGGATGCTTGGCTCGCCGAACCGTGACGGGTTCCACACCGTCACGCCCTACCTGATCGTCGTCGACCCCGACGGGTTCGTCGGCTTCCTCGAGTCCGCCTTCGCAGCCGAGGTCACCTACCGCACCACGGGAAGTGGCGGAGGACAACACCTCGAGTTGCAGATCGGCGACAGCCGGATCATGGTCGGTGGTGGAGGCCCCGTCGAGCAGAACCAACCAGCAGCACTGTTCCTCTACGTCGGCGACGTGGACAGCCTCCACGATCGCGCCGTCCGGGCCGGCGCGACCAGCATGATGGAACCCGCGGACGGAGAGTTCGAGGAGCAGCGCGGCGCCGGGGTCATCGACCCGGCAGGCAACCAGTGGTTCCTCGGCCAGCACGGCCCGAAGAGCAAGGCCCCGGGCTGATCCGCAACGGGTCGTCACGCCCGGATGATCCATCCTGCTCCGGTGTTCGGGGTCGGGAGGGTGGCGTTCCCCGCCTCGCTGCGTAGCGCCACCCGGGCCCGGCGAAGCGTCAGCGCAGCACCAAGCGGTTGCCGTTCACCAGCCAGACAGCATCGGAACACAGCCAGGCGATCGTCGTGGCGACCTCATCCGGTGTTGCCACATGGTGGTGCGCCCACGAGCCGGCGACGAACTCCCGCACCGCGTCGGTCACCCAGCCGGTGTCGGTGACCGGCGGCATCACGCTGTTGGCCGTGATACCGACGGCACCCAGCTCGGCCGCCGCAGTCATCGTGTAGTTGGCGAGTGCGGCCTTCGCCGCGCCGTAGGAGGCTTCCGCGGGGAACCCGTCGGGTCCCCCGGAGGTGAGCGAGACGATGCGTCCCCAGTCATCGCCTCGGGCCAGGTGCCGTTGGGCGAGCTCGGCGATCAGCAGACAGCCGGCGCGCGCATCCACGCCGAGCTGCTGGTCGTGTGTGGCGCTCGACACGGGTCGGAGCTGACGATCGATGTGGTCGGTTGCGGCGACGGTGAAGGAGTCACCGACCCAGCCGGTCGCGTTGTTGATCAGGATTCGGACCGGCGCGTCGAACGCGGCCGCGGCCACCGACTCGGGCTGGCGTGACCGGGCCTGGTAGTAGGCGGACGGGATGCCGGGGTCGCGTGGCTCGTCGAGCGCCAGACCGGTTACGAGCACCCGGACGCCACGGGCTGCGAGCGCCCGCGCGGTCGCGGCGCCGATGCCGTGGTTCGCGCCGGTCACCAACGCGACCGGGTGCGGGCCGCCCGAGCTACGGGGCGGGGTGGACATGGACATGGCAGGGGTCGTCACGGCAATCTCCGAAAGGTCGGTCCGGTGCGCGATGCGCACCAACGAGCAGGCGCTCGTCGACGAGCTCAACGTTGCCCTGCCCCTGATCGGCGACTTCTGGGTCACGGCGGCCAATGAAGCTTCCTGGCGACGGGACCTTCCCCCGTAGCAGCGGTGTGGCCCAGCCACCCTCGTACCCGGTCGCGAACCGGATGGAGGCTCCCAACCGGGCAGAGGCGTCGACGAATCCGCTGGTTGGACTGTTTGCGCGCAAACCTCACAGCAACGGGTTCCATGCGCGAAAGAATCGACGCAGGCGGACCATCAGGGGGCCAGAAGCCCGATTCCCTCCAGAAAGTCATGGGCGGGTTGGATGTCGACCCGGTAGGCGAAGCTGGTGTTACCCCGGCACAGCACGCCGCCCGTCCCGAACGACGTCAGTCCCACCAGCGTGTCGCCGTGCAGGACCGGCCCACCGGAGTCTCCGTAGCAGGTGCCACCGGACCAGCGGCCCGGGTTGCCCGAATGCTGCAGGTTGTGCCCGCCGGCAAGTGCGCTCTGCAGGTTCACCAACCGGACCTCGCCGACCGCACGATGATCGTCGAACTCGAGTTGCAGATCGAGGCTGGGGTTCCATCCGGCCCGAACACGACGCCGCCGATCCGGCTGTCGTGCGCGTCGTACCCGACGACGGTGAGCGGCAGTTGCCCTCGATCGCGACCAGTCGCCACGCGGTCGAGGTAGCCGATGTCGGCGATCTCGGGAAGATCCTCGGCCTGCATCCCGAACGCCCCGAGATCGAGGCCAGCCTCGAACAGCACGGCACCGATGTCGAAGGTGGCTGGGAACGCGGCGAAGTCGTCAGAGAAGTTCGTAGAGGTTGTTACGCCGACCCCCTGGGACCGCAGGTCAGGGTCTGTCGTCGTCACCACTACGGCTCTGCGGGCGCGGCCCTGGCGACACGCGCCGGTGGCCCCTACGGCGTTTCGCACCTGACTGCCGGTGGGGTCAGGGTGCGGAAGGTGTCACGTCGTCGGGAACATCGTGTGACTTGCGCGGCGCGAGCCCCCCGTCTCTTCGGGCGTCGAGCTGACCCAGGCGGTAGGCGACCACCGCCACGCCAGCAAGCACGAGCGGCGCAACGAACAACTCGTTCGCCCGTTCCCACAGCAAGCCCACGTTGATGCCGACAACACCCAGCACCAGCACCATCGCGAGCACAGCCACGGCACCGACCGAGGCACGGCGAACAAGCGCTGGCGGGGCTGATCCTGGGCAGCGCCCTTCCGACTCCGCGCCATCAGCGCCACGATCGCCGTGGCCACCACCAGGATCAGCAGGATGGTGCCCGACTGCCAGGCCCTTCCGGTCCCGCCGACCACCTCGGTGATCACCTGCTGGGTCTCACGTGCCTGTTGCGCGATCACCATGGCATCCCGCTGCTCGAGCCCATCTCGGCGCCAGTCTGCCACATGCCGGGTGCCGACATCATGGAACGCCACGCTGGTGGGGCGGCTTCGTCCAGCGCCACGAGAGTGTCGGGTACGAGCAGTGCTGGTCGTTACCGCGCAGCCGGTGAGAACGGACTTCGAACGTGCTCACAGCCGCTGCGCGGTCCCTCGATCGCCCGGCCGCAACCCCTCCCGGAAAGGAACCGCCGTGGCTTCGCAGCCGACAGACGTGATCGGCGTCGACCATGCTCCTGCGGGCAAGGAGCGGCGGTAGGCCACGCGCAACCCAGCGGTCGGAGCGCTACACCGCCCCGTAGATGATGAGCACCTCCTGATCCACGCCCGAGGCGACCACGACGATCGTGGTGCGCGAGGCCGCGCGGGCGCGACGCACCGGGAGCCGAGGTGGTAGACCACCGCGATGGAAACGATGCCGTTCGGGCCGTTGACCGTGCGTTTCGACGCCCGGGTGCTCCGGCCACGCCCGTGGACCCTCGCCCAGTCCCGGTGGGCCGCGGAGCTTCTGCCCCGCGGGCCACTCGGGCCGGTGCTCGAGCTGTGCGCTGGCGTCGGGCACATCGGTCTGGCGCTCGCGGCGAACAGCGACCGCGACCTCGTTCTGGTCGACGCCGACCGCCACGCCTGTGACCACGCCCGCTCGAACGCCGAGGAAGCCGGCCTCGCGGCCCGTGTCACGGTTCGCCACGGGCCGATGCAGGAGATGCTCGCGCCGACGGAGCGCTTCGCGATGGTGCTCGCCGACCCGCCGTGGGTGCCCTCGACCGAGGTATCGCGCTTCCCGGCTGACCCCCGCGGCGCCATCGATGGCGGCCCGGACGGGCTCGACCTCGCCCGCCTGTGTGTGGCGGTCATCGCCCGCCACCTCGCCGACGGTGGCGCCAGCGTGCTACAGCTCGGGGACGCGACACAGGCCGAGGAGATGCGCCGGTACCTGCGGGCGCACCCCGAGCTCGACCTACGCGTGGTGACGGTCCGGACCGTGCCGGGGGGTGCGGGCGTCCTGCTGCACCTGTCCCGCGAGCGGGAGACGTCGGGTCCGTCCTGATCGCGTCGCGCCGTTCAGGGACCGCAGCGACGCGCTGCCTGGTGGACCGTCCGACACGCCAGGTGGCCGGGGGCCACCACGTTGTAGCCGTCGGCCGGGGCGAGACCACGAGTGTCGTTGGCGTGGCCATCGGCCGGCCGGCATGACGTGGCACCCACTCGGCTGCCCGGCGAAGGCGCAGATGCAGGTATCGAGCTCGTGCGTGGGGCCGAGCAGCTCGGTTGGCGGATAGCTCACTCATCGAACGGGGAGGACCCGACCATCAGCTCTCGCAGAGCAGGCAGCTCGCGAGCAGGCTGGGAGTCGCTGGACTTCTCCTTGCCCGCCGCGCGCTCGGCAGAACACGAAGCGCTGCCGGTCGGCCATCACCGTTGCGCGGTGAGCACCGAACTCGATCCGGTGAAGTCGGTCAGGTTGCTCCCCGAGGACACTCAGTAACTGGAGCAGGCGGTTCGGTCGAGTGCGTCGAGCACGTCCGGGTCGCCGACGCCGAGCACGCACCCGGCTTGTTCCCGGAAGCCGAGCGTCACGGTGAGCCGGCGCTCGATCTGCGGCGCGACCGGCAGCTGCCCGATCGTCCCGAGTAGCTGCATGACGGTCGGGTTCGCTCCGTCGACCACGTGGTCGTGGATCCAGGTTCCGGTTCGCCCCCGTGATCCCACGAGTCCGGCCTTCTGCAAGGCCGACAGATCGCGCGAGACCTGGTAGTCCTCGAGTTGCAGGATGTCGGCGATCTCGCAGCCGCACAGGGTGTCGGAGACGTGGACGAACAGCCGCATGATCCGCAGCCGTCGCGCCATGCCGAGCGTGCGGAACACCCCCGCGAGGTCATCCAGGTCGAGCCTTTCCACATCGTCGGGGGGAAGCTCGACCTCGTCGCTGCTGTCATCCATGGACCACTCCAACGCGGGCCCACGCGTACCCGGCGTTGGTTGCACTCTAGTGCAGGTGACAGTAGTGTCGCTTGCACTGCGTCGCAAGCAACGGGACGTTGTGGAGGGTCGGTGCCATCGCCCCCCCCGAACCCGCCGCCGTATGACAGGACCCGACCGTGCCAGGATCTCTACCTCCGACGGACCTACCCCTGGCTGCTGGTAGCGATGCTGCCAGCCGTGGCCCTGCTTCGGCCGGGCCCGCCGACGTGGTCGTGTTCGATTCCGCGATGTGCTGTTCGAGCGGGGTATGCGGGCCCAGTATCGATCCGATGCTGATGCGCGTGTCGGCAGACCTGAACTGGTTGGGGAAGCGCGGTCTGCGGGTGGAGCGGGTCAATCTCGGACAGGAGCCGATCCGGTTCGTGGAGACTGCCGCGGTGCGTGAGCGGTTGGATCGGGACGGCGAGCAGGCCCTGCCGGTCGTCATGCTGCGTGGCGAGGTGTTCGCGGCGGGCAGGTATCCAACCCGCAAGGAGTTCGCGGACGCGCTCGGTCTGATGCTGTGAGTTCGTAGCCATCAACCGGTTCAGCGTTCAGATCGCGCGGGACCATCTGAGGGTCCCGCCCCTGTCCGCACCCGCATACCGGCGCCCGCTGTGGCGTCCTCAGGAGCTCTCGGATGTCAGCCACCCTCACACCCGCGAACCCGACCGTGGATGCCGATTGGAGCGTGTGGAGCACCCCGTTCGTGTTCTTCACCGGCAAGGGTGGGGTGGGCAAGACCACGATCGCGGCGTCCTCGGCGATCGCGCTGGCTGATCGGGGCAGCCGGGTCCTGGTCGTGTCGACCGACCCGGCGTCCAACCTCGGTGATGTGTTCGGCCTCCAGGTCGGTAGCGAGCCGCTGCCGGTTCCCGGGGTCGACCGGCTCGAGGTGATGGACATCGACCCGGAAGCGGCGGCGCTCGCCTTCCGTGAGCGGGTGGTCGGCCCCTACCGCGGGATGTTGCCCGAGACCGCGATCGCGACGATGGAGGAACAGCTCGCGGGGGTGTGCACGGTGGAGATCGCCGCGTTCGACCAGTTCACCGCGCTGCTCGCCGATCCGGACATCCGGCAGCGCTACGACCACGTGGTGTTCGACACCGCACCGACCGGGCACACGCTGCGGCTGTTGAGCCTGCCGGCGGCGTGGTCGGGCTACATCCAGCAGAGCCCGCAGGGGGCGAGCTGCCTCGGTCCGCTCGCGGGGCTGGAGGCCCAGCAGTCCCGCTACCAGGCCGCGCTCGACGCGCTGGCGGATGGCGGCCTGACCACGGTGGCGTTGGTGTCGCGGCCCGAGGCCTCCGCCCTGGCCGAGGCCGCCCGGGCCGGTGCCGATCTGGCCGAGATCGGGATCGCCAACCAGCGGCTGCTGCTCAACGGGGTGCTGGCCGACGATCCGGCCGGGGACGCCACCGCGATCGCGCTCCAAGCCCGCCAGCAGCAGGCCTGGGCGGCCCGCCCCGCGGCGCTGGCCGATCTGGCGGTGGCCGAGGTGCCGCTGGTTGCCTCGACGTTGACCGGCATCGACGCGCTGCGTGCGCTCGTCACCCCGCAGCTACTCGAAGCAGGGACCGATGAGCCGGGCGCCGACACCCCGGCGCTGGGGTTGAGCGACTCGTTACGCGCCCTGGTGGACGACATCGAGGCGGGCGGGCACGGGGTGTTCATGACCATGGGCAAGGGCGGGGTCGGCAAGACCACCATCGCCTCGGCGGTCGCGGTCGCGCTGGCCGACCGCGGGCACCGGGTGATCCTGTCGACCACCGACCCGGCCGCGCACGTCGCAAGCACGGTCGGTGACGCCCCTGAGGGTCTCGAGCTGCAGCGCATCGATCCGGTCGCGGAGACCGCCCGGTACGCAGCCGAGGTCATGGACGCGGCCGGTGAACTCGACGACGATGGCCGGTCCCTGCTCGCCGAGGACCTGCGCAGCCCCTGCACCGAGGAGATCGCGGTGTTCCGCGCCTTCGCGCGGACCATGGCCCAGGCGAAGGACGCCTACGTGGTGCTCGACACCGCACCGACCGGACACACCCTGCTGCTGTTGGATGCCTCGTCGGCCTACCATCAGCAGCTCGCGTCCACCGGCGGGGTGGTCGCCGACGAGGTCCGTCAGCTGCTGCCGCGGTTGCGTGACCCCGAGCAGGTCCGTATCGCGATCGTGACCTTGCCCGAGTCCACCCCGATCCTGGAGGCGTCGCGACTCGCCGACGATCTTCTCCGGGCCGGGATCACCCCCTACGGCTGGATCGTGAACGCGAGCCTGACCGCGACCGGCACCGGGCATCCGCTGCTGCAGGACCGTGCCCGTCAAGAGGCCCGTCAGATCGGCGAGGTCGCGCAAGCCGCCCAACGGCTGTACGTCTCGTCCTGGCGCGCCCAAGCCCCCGAAGGCGCGGCACGGCTCCGCGAGCTGGTCGCCTGAAGTCCTGGCGAGCCGCCCGCAGGCGTGCACCACGCCGAGTTCGTACACGCCAACCCGGGCGACGCGGCATCCGGAGGCGTGACGAGGGAAGCCCGCTACCCCGACGCTCATCACCGGCTCACGCGATCGCGGTCCGGACCGAGGAGCTGACCGCGTCCCCGTCCGCCCTCGGCGTTACCGATCACCCGCAGTGCGCCAGAACGCGCGAGATCACCTTCGCCTACCGCCGCGCGCGTGTGCGTCGGCTGCTCCGCTCGTTCGGCGATGGTGGCACGGACCGATGGCGGCCACAGGTTCTTGGCGGCGTGACCGTCATGACGTCATCGACCGAGGGGTGATGCGCGTGGTCGGGCGTGGGAGGTCCGGCCGTTCGCTGGTCAGCCTGATCCAGCGACCTCACGCACCTAGCCTTGCTGGTCGGGTTCCGAGCGGATGATGACCACCGGACATGTCGCGTGGTGGGCGCACTGCTGGCTGACGGAGCCGAGGAGCAGGCTCCTGAAGCTGCCGCGGCCTCGCGAGCTGACCACGAGCATCTCTGCGCCCTTCGATCGCTCGACGAGCGTCTCCGCCGGGTTGAGGCTCTCGATGGCGTGACGCTGGACCTCCACCCCCTCGACCTCGACGACCATGCTGCCCAGGAGTTCGCGGGCCGCTTCACCGGCGGCGTGGAAGAGTGCCTCGGCCTGGGCTGCGCTGGCGAGGCTGGTGACGTTCTGCACCGGTTCGTAGGTGTGGATCACCTCGAGGGTGGCGGAACGCAGCGCCGCCTCCTCAGCGGCCCAGCGCAGCGCGCGTCGCGAACCCTCGGACCCATCGATGCCGACCACGATGCGGTTCACGATCCTCCACTGCTCGATGACTGGTAGGTGAGTCTCTCACCGTAGCCGCAACCCCTTGGGGTGCATGTTTCGCGCGACGTTCTCGGTGATGAGTTCGGGATCGGGACCGCCTGTGGCCGGGATCGATGAGGCGGCGAACGACGGGGGGTCTTGCCGTTGACCATCAGCTCGACCGACGAGCGGGCGGGTTTGACGAGGGCCGGCTTCGGGTGTCGCACGTGCAGCCGCGTGGGTGGACGAGTTCGGTTGCGCGCACGTGCTGCTCCAGGGCTCGGGAGCCCAGGGCAGAACCGGCAACGACAGCTGCGGAACCCGACACGCGGCCCGGACGGGGTGGGAGGTCCCCGGGTCCGCCACGCTCGGCCATCGGGGCCAGACGCCCGACCAGCGAAATCCTGCCGTTGCGGTCAGCTTGCGAGTTCCATGAGGAGGTCATCGAGGTCGTCGAGGGTGGTGTGGTCGCCGTGGAGGGTGGCCATGGCGGTGAGCCGTTGGACCAGCCGGGTGATGATGCGTTGTTCGATGGTGGTGGGGGCGTAGAGGTAGATGGCGGGGGCGCGGCAGCCGTCGCGTTGGGTGCGGCCCTCGATCTGGCGGGCCTGGATGACCGACGGGCGTGCGTCGGCGATCACGCTCACGCGCGGGAGGTGGTCGGCGCCGGGTTCGGTGGCGTGCAGGTTGACGCCCTCGACCAAAGTGTGCACGATCGTCTGCGCGTCGCCGGTCTGGAACCGCACGCGTTCGGTCTCGCGTTCGTCCGGGGTCTGTTGTCCGTGCATGACGGCCACCGTCACCCCACGGGACTGCAGGGCGGTCGCGGTGGCGTCGAGGGTTTCGAGGAACTGCACGGACACCGCGGGTCGGTAGCCGTCGGCGATCAGGTCGACGATCGTCTGGACGGACGCGTCGACGCGTAGCAGTGAGGCTTTCTGGCGGAACCGCAGGGCGGCGGCGAACCCGCCGGTGGGGTCCTTGCCGGCCTTGGCGAGCTGCAGCTCACGGCGGAAGGCGGTCCAGGCGCCGGTGTACAGCCGCTGCGCCTCGGCGTCGAGCTCGACGGGGCGGGGCACCCGGTCCTGGTTGGGCCAGCCGGCGAGGTCGTCGGGGCGGCGGCGTAGCCCGACGGCCACGGTGCCGTCGGCGGGCGGGTCGAACAACAGCTCCCGCAGCCGGTCGAGATCGGCCGGGTTCTCATCCCAGGTCCACTTGCCGAACTCGCCACGTTCGATGCCGAACCCGCGTTGCTTCGCCCAGGTCTCGAACTGGTGGAGATCGCCGACCGGGCTGCCGGTGACGTGGCCGAGCACCGGCGCGAGGTAGGCGAGCTCCAGCGGCGAGGAACCGAGGGTGGCCGACATCGCGATGGTGAACGCCTCGGAACAGAGCTTGCGTTGGGCCTTGGCCCGTTGGGTCTGGATGCCCTTGAACCGGTGGGCCTCGTCGAGCACGACCACGTCCCAGGCGACGGTGGGGGTGCCCTGTTCGACGATGCGCTTGTTGCGTGTCTTCGCGGTCTTGGCCTGTAACGCCGAGGCGGGTACCGACAGCAGACTCTTGACCGAGTCGGTCGATACGACACACCACCGTCGGCCGCCGGTGCCGTAACGCCGCAGGTGCTCGCGCCACGCCGGGATGACCGACAACGGACACACCACCAGCACGTCACGCCGCTTGTCGGGCAGTGCGTGGATCCCGGCGATCGCCGAGAGGGTCTTGCCCAGGCCGAGCTCATCGGCCAGCACCCACCCCGGCCGGCCCAGGGCGTGCGCTGCACCCATCTGTGTTACCGCTTCGTGCTGATGGGCACGCAGCGTGAAACTCTCGTCGCCGGGCTGGTCGGGCCACACCCCGGTTTCGGTGGCGGCCTGCCACGCCGCCCACGAGAAGTCGGCCGGCAACCACACGCGGAGCTCGTCGGGCAGCTCGGCCCCGACGTACACCGAGCAGCGGCGCGCGGGGTCCCAGCGCACCCCGACCGACGAGGCCGACGAGCGTTCGTCGAACGGCACCTCGAGCAGCCACAGCCGCTGGCCGGCACCGGCCTCGATCGGGGTCGCCGGTGCGGAGGACCGCGAGGGGCTCGTGCGGCGACGGGTGGTCTTGCGGCGGCGTGCCGCAGCCATGGGCGCTCCCATCCGAGGCGATCATCGGGGTCGGTGGTTCGCGGCGTCGGAACGCCGGTCGGGCAGTATCAGGGACCGACCGGGTGCGCCCAGCATTCGGACGTCCCATCCTCCCGCGAAGCGGCCGAGGTCGGCACCGGCCGGGCGCGGTCGGCTGCGTGTCGCACCCCGCTGTCATGCTCGTCGGGCAGCGCGTGAGGGGCTGACCTCGAGGGGTCGGGGCTTCGATGCGGCTGGTGCGATCCGCGCACCGGCGACACGGCTGTGTGTCGCGTGACGGGGTACGTCGGGCGACGGAAAACTGAGGAGTGAACGATGAGATTCGACACGGGACTGACTGCGGCTGCCGCGATGTGTGTGCTGCTGGTGGCCTGCGGGTCGGGTCCGGCCGCGGGGTCGGGCGCGAGCGTCATCGACGACGTCGAGGACGGGGCCGACACATCCGAAGCGGACGACACCGAGGACACCGACGACGCCGCCGCCGATGCGGACGAGGAGGCCGATCCCGA
>PWLR01000075.1 GCA_003558435.1 Nitriliruptoraceae bacterium
CTGTGGGAACGCGCCTGAACCGCCCCGTCGATCCCGCCCGCCGCCCCGTCGATCCCGCCCGCCGCCCCGTCGATCCAGATCACTGGAGCACCCCGTGAGTGACGAGTTCACGCAGTTCAAGCTGACCTACGCCGACCGTCCGGTGGGCCGGCTCGCCATCCTCACCATGGACAACGGCGAGGATCACCGCAAGCCCAACGTCTTCGGGCAACAGGCGCTGGAATCGCTCAGTGACGCGCTCGACGAACTGGAGGGCGCATCCGACGTCAAGGGTCTGATGCTGACCGGCAAACCGTTCATCTTCGCGGTCGGCGCGGATCTGAAGAGTTTCACCGGCATGAGCACCGATGAGGCACGCGAGGGTGGCCGTCGCGGCCACGAGGCGTTCGCCCGGCTACAGGAATTGCCCTTCCCGACCCTCGCGGCCATCAACGGCGCGTGTATGGGTGGCGGGCTCGAGATCGCGCTGCATTGCGACGCACGCACCCTGTCGACCGGAGCGCAGGCGGTCGCGTTCCCCGAGGTCTTCCTGTCGATCTTCCCGGCCTGGGGTGGCACGCAGCTCGCGCCGCGGATCGTCGGCGCCAAGGATGCGGTCGAGACGATCGTGAACAACGCCCTGAACAACAACAAGGTCATGTCCCCAAAGGAAGCCTTCGAGCGGGGGTTCGCGGACCGTTTCATCGACAGCGCGACCTTCCTCGACGACTCCTTCGCCCTGCTCGAGCGGTTGGTGTCGGGTGTGGAGTCGATCGAACGCGACGTCGATCCCACCGAGGGGCTCGACGAGGCGCTCGGCAACGCCCGGGCGATGGCCGACGGCAAGACCAACGGGGCGACCCGGGCCCCCTACCTCGCCCTCGAGCTGATCGAGTTCGCCGCCCGCGGAGGCAACCTCGACGAGGGGCGCCAACGTGAGCAGGACGGGCTCGCCGAGCTGCTTCCGGCCCGCCAGGCCCAAGCCTCGATCTACGCCTTCGAGCTCACACAGCAGCGGGCGAAGAAGCAACCCTGGAAGCCCGATGCGCGCCCGCGCCGGATCCGCAAGGCGGCGATCATCGGTTCCGGACTGATGGGCGCACAGCTGGGGCTGCTGCATCTGCAACGGCTCGAGGTCCCACTGGTGATGAAGGACATCGATGAAGGCGTGCTGCAACGTGCGCGCGAGCACATCGAGGGCGAACTCGACAAGCGGGTCGGCAAGGGACGCCTGCACGAGGGCAAGGCGAGGTTCCTCAAGCAGTTGGTGACCTACACCACCTCCTACGACGATGTGGCGGGCGCCGATTGGGTCCTGGAGGCCGTGCTCGAGCGCATGGAGCTCAAGCAGGACATCTTCGCCGACCTCGAGCAGGTGCTCGACGCCGAGGCGGTGGTGGCCACCAACACCTCGTCGTTGTCGATCGGCGAGATGGCCTCGAAGATGGCGAACCCGGAGCGGGTGGTCGGCTTCCACTTCTTCAACCCCGTGGCGGTCCTGCCGCTCGTCGAGGTGATCAAGCCCGAGGGCGTGTCCGACGAGGCGATGGCGACCGCGTTCGACGTGGCCAAGCAGCTGAAGAAGACCGCGGTGCAGTGCGCCGATGCGCCCGCTTTCATCGTCAATCGACTGATGCTGCGCTTCAACGGTGAGGCCACCAAGGCGCTCAGGGCCGGCAACGGCTTCCAGGAGATCGACCGGGCCATCCAGCGCCTGGGGCTGCCGATGGGCCCGTTCGTACTGTTCGGGCTGGTCGGTCTGAAGGTGGCCTACCACACCGCACAGACGCTGGTCGAAGCGTTCCCGGACCGGTTCGAGATCGACGAGAACTTCCGGTTGATGGGTGAGAGCGACCTACCGTCGATCTACGACTGGTCCAAGGGCGGCGAGGTCCACCCGCAGATCCGCGACCACCTGGTGGTCGACGAGGATGCGACCCCCTGGACCGAGCAGCAGATCCAGCGCGCCGCGCTCGACGGCGTCGCCGACGAGGCGCGCCGCATGCTCGACGAGGGCGTGGTCGCCGATGCGAGGGACATCGATACGGCCATGTTGCTCGGCGCCGGCTACCCGTTCTTCAACGGTGGCATCTGCAAGTACCTCGACCAGGTCGGCATCTCCGAGGAACTGTTCGGGCGGCCGCTGGTGACCGAGGCGGATGGTGCCCGCGACTGAGCCCGTGCCGATCAGGCAGGCAAGACCGGTGGGTTCGGCGGGAGGCTGCTACTAGCCTGGGACGAGCCGTTTCCCCACCACGTCGCCTCACCTCGGAGTTCGCGTGCCAGCCCTGCCGAACGCGTCCTACTCGATCACCATGCGGTTGCACCTCGACCCCGACGACCCCAAGGCGGTGGGGCACGTCACCACGGCGATCGGCGAGGCCGACGGGATCGTGGTGGCGATGGACTTCGTCGAGACGGTCGGTGACGTGCTGGTCGTCGACGTGACGGCCAACGCCTGGGACGGCGACCACGCGGAGCGCATCAGTGCCACGGTCGACGCCTTGGAGGGCATCGAGGTCCACCGCTCGAGCGACCGGACGTTCCTGTTGCACCTGAAGGGCAAGCTCGAGGTCCGGTCCACCGTCCCGCTCAAGACCCGCGACGATCTTTCCATGGCCTACACCCCCGGCGTGGCCCGGGTGTGCCTGGCCATCGCCGACGATCCGGAGGATGCCCGCAGTCTGACCATCAAGGGCAACACCGTGGCGATCGTCAGCGACGGTTCCGCGGTGCTCGGCCTCGGCGATATCGGACCGGAGGCCGCGATGCCGGTCATGGAGGGCAAGGCGGTGCTGTTCAAGCGGTTCGCCGGCATCGATGCCTGGCCGGTGTGCATCAACGCCTCGACGGCGGACGAGATCGTCGCGGTGGTCGAGGCGATCGCGCCCGTCTACGGCGGGATCAACCTCGAGGACATCGCGGCACCCAAGTGTTTCGAGGTCGAGGAGCGACTGAAGGCCTCGCTGCAGATCCCGGTCTTCCACGACGATCAGCACGGCACCGCGATCGTGGTGCTCGCCGCCTTGTACAACGCCCTGCGGATCGTGGGCAAGGATCTCTCGGAGCTGACCGTCGCGATGTCGGGCGCCGGGGCCGCCGGGGTCGCCATCGCGAAACTGCTGCTGCAGGAGGGGGTCGCGGACATCCTCGTGGCCGACCGCGCCGGCATCCTCGAGGGCGGGCGAGAGGGACTCGACGGTTCCAAGGCCTGGCTCGCGGCCAACACCAACCACCAGGATCGTACGGGCACGCTGCTGGACGCGGTCCGCGACGCCGACGTATTCATCGGCGTGTCCGGCCCCAACGTGCTCGACCCGTCCGACATCGGCACGATGGCGAGCGATCCGATCGTGTTCGCGTTGGCCAACCCGGATCCGGAGGTCGACCCCGTCGGTGCGGGGGAGTACGCCGCCGTGGTCGCGACCGGTCGCAGCGACTACCCGAACCAGATCAACAACGTGTTGGCCTTCCCGGGGGTCTTCCGAGGTGCGCTCGATGCCCGGGCGCGCTTCATCACCGAGGAGATGAAGGTCGCGGCGGCACGCGCGCTGGCCGACGTGATCAAGCCGGAGGAGTTGCGGGCGACCTACATCATCCCCAGCCCGTTCGACGAGCGCGTGGTGGCCACGGTCGCCGCCGCCGTCCGCGACGAGGCCAAGCGGACCGAGGCGGCGCCGCGCACCTGATCGTGCGCCCGGTGTGCGGGGCGACGGCCGCGACCGTTCTCGGGCGCTCCGGCGCAGGCACACGATGGACGGCACACGCCTCCTCGGAACGAGACGAGCGCCGCTGCCCGGACCGGGCAGCGGCGCTCGTTCACGCGGTGGCGGAAAGGGTGCTCAGCGGTCCTCGGGTTGGACGTAGTCACGTTCGTCAGCACCGACGAACAACTGACGGGGACGCACGATGGCCTGCTCGCTGTCGAGCAGGTTCTCCTGCCAGTGCGCGAGCCAGCCGGGGATGCGGCCCATGGCGAACAGCACCGGGAACATCGAGGTCGGGAAGCCCATCGCCTGGTAGATGATGCCCGAGTAGAAGTCGACGTTCGGGTAGAGCTTGCGCTCCACGAAGTAGTCGTCCTCCAGGGCGATGCGCTCCAACTCCTGGGCGATGTCGATCAACGGGTTCTTGCCGGTGACCTCGAAGACCTGGGGTGCGAGCCCCTGGACCATCTTCGCCCGCGGGTCGTAGTTCTTGTACACCCGGTGCCCGAAGCCCATCAGGCGGAACTCGCCGTCCTTCGCCTTCTTGATGTAGGCCGGGACCTGGTCGACGGAACCGATCTCCTCGAGCATCCGCAGCACCGCTTCGTTCGCGCCGCCATGCTTCGGCCCGTACAACGCTGCCGACGCGCCGGCGGCCGCCGAGTAGGGGTCGGCGTCGGACGAGCCGATGGCACGCATCGTGGTGGTCGAGCAGTTCTGCTCATGATCCGCGTGCAGGATCAGCAGCGTGTCCATCGCCTTCTCGAGGATGGGGTCGGGCTCGTACTTCAGCTCCGTGGTCTTCCACATCATGTTCAAGAAGTTGCCGGAGAAGGACAGGTCGTTGTCCGGATACGAGTAGCGCATCCCGATCGAGTGCCGGTAGGCGAACGCAGCCAGCGTCGGGAACTTCGCGATCAGCCGGACGATCTGCTGGTGGCGCGCGGCGGGATCGTCGATCCCCTTCGCTTCCGGGTAGAAGGTCGACAACGCCCCGACGGTCGAGACCAGCATGCCCATCGGATGGGCATCGTGGTGGAAGCCGTCCATGAACTGCTTGATGTTCTCGTGGATGAACGTGTGGTGGGTGATGTCGTGCACCCACGCGTCATGTTCGTCGGTGGTGGGCAGCTCGCCGTGGATCAGCAGGTAGGCCACCTCGAGGAAGCTCGAGTGCTCCGCCAACTGCTCGATCGGATACCCGCGGTAGCGCAGGATCCCCGCATCACCGTCGATGTAGGTGACCTCGCTACGGACGTTCGCCGTGTTCTTGAACGCCGGGTCGTAGGCGAGCAGACCGAAATCGCCCTCCTCGACCTTGATCTGGCGGAGATCCATGGCGCGCACGGCACCGTCCTCGACCGGGAGTTCGTAGGTCTTCCCGGTGCGATTGTCGGTGATCGTGAGCGTGTCCTTGGTGTTGCTCATCGGGCGGGGACTCCTGATTGTTCGAGCATCGGGCTACACGGTAGTCGTACTCGGGCGCTCGCGTCCTCATCGACCGGCCCTGCCCACACCGAAGTTGTGCGCACAACGGACATGGGGAAGTTGTTGATGCAACTTGCCGTTATGTCGTTCGCCCGAACGATCGGGTGCGTCCGGACACCGGCCACCCGTCCCACCGATCACATGAACCAGCGGAAGGTTCCACCATGAGTACCGTCACCCTGCCCCGGACCGGCATCTGGGCGATCGACCCCTCACACTCCAGTATCGAGTTCGTCGCGAAGCACCTGGTCGTGTCGAAGGTCCGCGGCCGCTTCGCTTCCTTCTCCGGAAGCGTCCAGGTGGCCGAACCGATCGAGGCCTCCGAGGTCGACGTGACCATCGAGTCCGCGTCCATCTCCACCAACGACGACGACCGGGACGGTCACGTCAGGAGCGGTGACTTCCTGGACGTCGAGAGCTTCCCGGCGCTGAGCTTCCGGTCGACCGGTGTGCACAACAGGAGCGGTGACGACTGGACGATCCCCGGCGAGCTGACCATCCGCGATGTGACCAGGGCCGTCGCGCTCGATGTCGAGTACCTGGGCGTGTTCAACGACCCGTGGGGCAACCCGAAGGCCGCGTTCGCCGCTTCGGCCACCATCGACCGCGAGGAGTTCGGCATCACCTGGAACGCGGCGCTGGAGACCGGCGGCGTCCTGGTGGGCAAGACCGTGAAGATCGAGCTCGATGTGCAGCTGTCCCCACAAGCCTGAACCCGAGCCGGCACACCTCCGACCGCGCATGTCCAGCCGTATCGGTCGCGCACGCCACGGTCCGCCCGGCGCCGGGCGGACCGTGGCGCGTACGGGTCCGTGCGACCCTGACAGTTGGGTGGGGCACGGTCCGGTGGCCGGGTGGGACCCGGCCGGCCATCGTTCGCACCGCCCCCGTCCCTAGCATCGCGAGGCGATGCTCGCTCATGCCGGTCTCGCTCATGCCGGTCTCGCTCATGCCGGTCCTGCTCATACCGATCGCGACGCATGCCGGTCGCGACGCGTGCCGGCCGCGACGTGACGGTCGCCGCCGGCGCGATGCCGCCATGCCGTCCCGACCCGACCGTGCAGTTCCTTAGAATCGTGCCGTTCCTGCGAATTGTGCAGTTCCTGAGAGGGGAGAACCGCCATCACCGCTCTGACCACGGCCCACCAGTTGTTCGGCTACGCAGTGGCCTTGATCGTGCTGACCGCCGGGGTCGTCGGGCTGGTCCAGGCCCGCGAAGCCCGGGCCTTCGTGCCTCGGGTCTACGTGATCGCGACGATCGTGTTGGATGTCCAGGTCCTCGGTGGTCTGTTGATCTACGTGCTCGGTGGCTACTGGGGGCACGAGTCGCTGCTGGTGCGCTTCGCGCATCCGGCGATGGCCCTGTTGGCGCTCGTGGCAGCCCACCTGGGCCTGAAGCGTTCGCGGCGTCAGGAGACCGATGTCGCCGGCCACCGGACCGCCGCCGGCGGTCTCCTGCTCGCCCTGCTGGCCGTCTTGTTCGCGATCGCCGCCGCCAGTGCCGGCTTGCGGGTGTGAACCGAGCTGTGAACGGTCGGCACCGGTAGGCGTTGGCCGCAACCACCTGTACGAGAGGAACACCCTGTCCTTCGGCCGAGCTCCGTCCGCCTCCGGGCCGGCCACCGTCATCGACCCCACCGGGGCCGACCGGCTCGCTCCGGAGTTGTGGGCGGCCCCGCGGAGCACCGACCACTGGCCGCTGGTCCCCTTCAGCGAGGGGCCTGTCGTGTGTCCCGGTCAGAACCTCGTACTGCTGCTGACGAGCGCAACGCTCGCCGCGCTGCTCGAGGAGCGCGAGGTCCATGCGGTCGGCGGTTTCGAGGCTTCCAGGCCCCTGCCGTCGGTGCTGGACCCGTTCGGGTCGTCGCTGCAGCTACGACCGGCAGCTGCCGACTGATCCGCGGATCAGGGGGCGTCCCCGTGGCTTCAGGAGGCGTCGCGGGAGGCGGCGCGGGCCGCGTCGGCGATACGACGTAGGAGCCGTTCCAGCGTTGCGGCCTCCTCGTCGTCGAGCAGGTCGGCGACATGTTCACGCACCCCGCGCAGATGGGTCGGGGCGGTGGCGCGCAGGCGGTCCTTGCCCTCCGGGGTCAGCTCCGCGAAGGTGCCACGTCGGTCCTCCGGGCAGGCCGAGCGGGTGACGAGCCCCTCGCGCTCCATCCGGTCGACGAGTCGTGTCAGGCCGCTCTTGGACAACAGGACCTTGTCCGCGAGTTCCTGCATCCGCAGCCGGCGCTCGGGACTCTCGTTGAGGTGGAGCAGGACGTCGTACCAGGGCAACGGCAGGCCCGCCTCGTCGCGGAGTTCACGAGCCAGTACCTCGGTGGTGCGCGCGTGGGCATCGAGCAGTGCGCGCCACGCCGCTAGCTGCTGTGCGGGGACCGAGCTTCGAACGGAGGCGGGGGGGCGTGACATGGAGCCAGGGTAGCTGTACGCCGCCACGATTGACACCGCAACGGACTGGGTGACCGACGGAGGACCGGATGCCTGGTCACGCGACATCGCCACCCTCGTTCGGCTCGTCCGACCGGCTGCCGGCTACGGCTTCAGGCGTCTCCCCCACCTGCCCCAGGTGCCGGTGGGGCGGGCGGGCGCACGGACGCCTCGGTAGGGCCGGGTTGACACACGGGGCACCAGTAGACGTACCGGGCGTGTTCCCCCAGCCGGTCGATCTCGATCGGGGTGCCGCACCGGCGGCACGGCTCCCCCCGACGGCCGTGGACCCACAGCGTGCCGGCGGGCGAGCCGGGGACCGTGGTGCGCATCTCGCCGTCGAGGTTCGCCTGCAGCAGTTCCGCCGAGGTCGCGAGGAGCGAACGCCTGGTGGTCACCTCGACCGCGCGCACGGGGGTGGCCGGGTGCAGGCCGTGGAGGAACAGCACGTCGCAGCGGTAGACGTTGCCGACCCCGCAGGCGACCCGCTGATCGAGGAGCGCCTCGCCGATGGTCCGGGCGCCCTCGATCAAGCGACCCAGGCGTGCCGTGGCCTCGTCGAGGTCGGCCGTGGGGTCGCACAGGTCCGGTCCGAGGGCCCGGAGGGTCGGGTGGCGACGGAGTGCACGCCGATCGAGGACCTCGACGATCGGTGCGGAGAAGCACACGGCCGTCGCGGTGTCGACGCCCAGTACCACGCGCGCGGCGCGGGCCGACTTGCGCCACGGCTCCCCGGGCCGATACAGGTGCCACGAGCCGGTCATGCGCAGATGGGTGTGGACGATCAGCCCGTCCGAGGAACCGATCAGCAGGTGTTTGCCCCGGGCCTCGATGCGTTGGATGCTGGCGCCGATCGCCGGGAGCGGAGGGCGCAGGCGGGGCAGTTCGACCCGGGTGAGCTCACGGCCCAGCAGGCCGCGTCGGAGCGCGGCGGCGGCGCGGTGGATCGTGTCTCCCTCGGGCATGCCGAGAGGATAGGGAGCCTCGTCGACCGCGATCACCCGGTCGAGGTGTCACGCGGTCGCCGACCCGTCGCAGAGACGCGCTCGCCGACGCGTGACAGGACGTGCACATGCGAGGAGGGGGCCGGCGGATGCCGACCCCCTCCTCGCGATCACCGGTGACTCAGAGGTCGTACGGACGCAGCGTGCCGCGGCCGTTCTCCTTGGCACGCGCTGCGGCCTCCTTCAGGACGGCCGCGATCTTCTCGTTCAACGCGTCCGGGAGGCTGGAGTCCATGCGCAGGTCGAGGCCCTTGACGGCTTCCTTGACCTTGCTCTGGACGACGAGGGAATCCGCCATGATGTGTTCTCCTTGTGGCTCGTGGCCGCGGGGGTACCCCCGCGGGCTGGGACGTCGGGCGATCCGTGCCCGCCGCTGCGTCCCGTTCCGCTGGCTGGCGGAGAGGGCTCGCGGTCGGATCCGGTACCCGTGTGGCGTCGGAGGGCACTCTAGGACGCCCTCCAGGCCGATTGCGAACACGTTGCCCCCGTCCGTCCGACCCGCCACCCCCCGACCAGGGCTTCCGCGGACGCCGTGCGGGCCGCTCCGCAGCTACCACGAACGACCGACCAACCACCCGGGACTCACCGCGCAGCAGCACTCGGGCGGCTGCGGAAGGTCAGGCCCCGGTAGCCCGCACTGAAGCCCGCGGCCTCGAGCGTCGCCGGCCACGGCGCCGCGTCGTGGACCGCCACGCCGTCGACCTTGGTGATCTCCAGTTTGCGGAGCCGGCCGATGCTCACCAGCTCCATCAGGGCCGGGAGCCAGGTACCCGGGTCGGACGGATGCGAGAACGTGGTCAGGCTCCGACCACCGCGATCGAGGGTCGCAGCGACGCTCCCGTCCACCAGGACCACGAACGCGCCCGCCGCCCGGGCGGGACGCCCTGCGGTGTCCGGCCACGGCAGGGCCGCGCCGTAGGGCTGCGCGGGGTCGGTGGCGGCGAGTCGGACCACCTGGGGGGCCTCGTCGCGGCGCTCGCGCTCGCCCCGGAGCCGGTCGATCGCGCCGGCGGCCGCGAACTGGGCGGCCCCGAGCCCGGCGACCACGTACCCCCGCCGCACCTTGCCCGCCTCCTCTGCCGCCTTCAGGACGGGATAGACCGCAGAGAAGCCGCCGGTGATGGCCTCGATCCGCAGCGCCTCACGGGTCAGTACCCCGTGCCGCTCCAACAGCTGCCCGGCCAGTGCCGCCGCCCGGACGGTCGGCGACGTCGAGGTGCCGACCAGGGGGCGGGTCGAGGACCACCGGCCCTGCGCCGTCGGCGGTCCCAGGCGTGCCAGGCGTCCCGGCCGCCCCCGCCCGCGGCCGTTGCCGCCCGACCCGCGGCCTCCCCGGTCCTTGAGGGCGCGGACCGGCGCGTAGGTGTCGTTGGTCACCTCGCCGGCCCACACGAGGTCCCACAGCGCATCGACCACCAGGTCCTGGTCCGCCACCCCCGCGGCCTGGAACACCTCGGGCCAGAAGGACGCACCGCGGGCAGCGAGGTGTTCCCGGATCGCGGTGTGGATCTCGCCCTTCGGGGCATCGCCCACCGGGTCGGGCGCGAGCAGCCCCACCTGGTCGCGGAAGCACAGCACCACACGACCGTCGTTGGCGCCGAGTGGTTCGACCCCCAGCCAGACGACCTCGCCGGCCGCGATCAGTTGGTCGAGGTCGGACGGGCGGTAGCCCTCCAGTCGTGCCGGGAGCACGTCCTGCTCCAACACGCTGGCGGGGACGGGGGCGCCCTGCAGCTGCCCGATGGTCTCGACCAGCGCTTCCAACCCCCGGCGACGGGTGGCGCCCGAGGCGCTGCGCACGTGCTGCCACGCCGGCAGGAACCGCCCGAGCGCCGCGCCGTCGACGGGCTCGACCTCGGATCGCAACGCCGCGAGCGAGCGTCGTTTCAACCGGCGCAGCACCTCGGCGTCGACCCACTCGCGACCGGCACCGTCGGGGCGGAACTCGCCCTCGACGAGGCGGTC
>PWLR01000220.1 GCA_003558435.1 Nitriliruptoraceae bacterium
ATCTCGGCGACATCCCCCAACCGCTTCGTCTCCCACTCGCCGGTGAAGCCGGGCAGGCGGGGCTGGCCGGTGAGGAGTTGTTGCATAGCGGCCTGTTTGATGGCGCGCTTTTTGGCGATCAGGCGGTCGAGGGACTCGATCAGCGCATCCGCGTCCGACAGGGCGGTGGCGATCGCGCGTTGTTCCTCGGTTGACGGGAGGGTGACCGGCGTAGTCTTGAAGACCTCCATTCCGACGAGGTTCTTCATTGCTCCGCCCTGAGTGCTATCAATGATCCGCGCTTGGAAAGCGTCCGACTCGAAGAGGATGTAGAAATAGCGACTATCGATGACCTCTGCTCTAGTCGTCAGCTTAAGTAATGCTTGATTGATGACACCCTCTGGGGCATCACTTGGTATCTGGTAGATGCATCCGATCGTCCCTGAGCAACTAATGATGAAATCTCCTGGTGAAATACTGAACCTGCTCATCTCGGCGTATTTCAATTGATCAACGAAGTACGAGCCTATTACGCAGCTTTTATAGATCGCATTGCGTTGCTCGTACACCTTGAAGCCACTTGGGACAAAGATCTCTTTCTTAAGCGCGCCTCCAAATGGTCCTCGTACAATTCCCTGAGGTTCGCAGATGTCCGCTAAGGAGTGGATGGCCCAATCCTCCGGAATCACCCCTACCTCGGTCCGTTTGTACCCAGGCGGCACGTGCTCAGCAGTCGCGATCTCGGTCTCCACCGAATAAACGGCCGACCCATCCCGCACGGCCTGCTGTTCCACCGTTTCGCTGCGCTCAACCATCGACCCGCACCCCCACCTGTTCCAGGTGGCCGGTGACTCGGGCGGCCAATGCCTCGACTTCGCGCTCGACGGCCGGCAGGGGTTCGGCGTAGCGTTCTTCCAGCTCGCGCACGCGGCCGGCGAGCTGGTTGGTGATGCGCTCGACTTCCGACTCGATGGTGGCGCGGATGTCGGCCAGCCATTTGTCGTCCACGGCGAGCTGCTTGATCTCGTCCTCGGTCAGCTCGGCGTAGCGGGCCAGTACGGCCTGGTCGAGCTCGGTCTGGGCGTCCTTGACGGCCTTTTTGGCGGCCGCCTCCTGGTCCATGAGCTTCTTGCACTGCTTGAGGGCGGCGATTTCGTCGTCGGCCTCCGGCTCGCCCTTGAGGGCCTTGAGCCGTTTGGGGATCTCGGTCTTGGTGACCTTGCCCTTGTCGTTCTTGACCTCGCTGAGCAGGTCTTCCTCGCCGTCCTGTTCCTCGATGAACTCCTCCAGCTCGCGGCTGGCGGTCTCGAGCTCGGCCTGGAGGGTGTCGAGCCTGGCCTGCTCTTCGGCGAAGTAGCGGGCAATGACCAGCGCGGGCGGGATCAGGTCGAGCTTGTATTTCTTCGCCTTCTTGCCGCTGCCGACGGTGAGGTCGGGGTCTTCCTTGATCTTGCGCTCCTTGTTCTCGATCACGCCCCGAGGCCGAGCCGCTTCGACCCAGCCCTCGGCGGCGATAAGGTAGACATCGTCCTGCATGACGTCCGCCCAGTAGTCCATCAGGCGCTGGTAGACGGCGTAGCGGTCCAGCAGGGGCACATCGGTGAAGCGTTGCAGCAGGTCCTCGGACAGGCCGTGGATCACATCGCGCGGCTTGTCACCCGCTTGCAGAGCGTAAAGGTCCGGGCGATGGGCCACCTGCCAGTCGTCGGTGACGCCGGACACGCGCTCGGCGAAGGCCGTGAAGGCGGGGTGGCCCAGCACGGTGAGTTTGACTTCGCGGGCGTCGACCCGGGGTTCGAGGTAGCCGGGCCGGCCGTTATCGCGAAACAGCGCCTAGCGCAGGCCGGGCAGCACGGACCAGTAGGGCTCGAGCGCGTCCACATCGCGCTCGGGGATGCCGCCGTTCAGGTGGGCGTAAAGGTCGTGCAGGTCCTCCGCCTCGCCGGCGTCGATGTAGCGCGGGATGTTGAGGTTGTAGTCGTTGGCATCAGAGGCGATCTCGGTCAGCGGCACGCGGCGGGCATAGCCGGGCAATTCACGCTGGTGGTTGAACACGTCCACGATCTTGTGAATGTCGCGCGAGCGCAGGCGGTTTTTGTTGCCGTCCTTCATGAACTCGCGGCTGGCATCGATCATGAAGATGTGCTCGCGACTGGCGGCGTGTTCCTTGTCGATGACCAGGATGCAGGCGGGGATGCCGGTGCCGTAGAACAGGTTGGCCGGCAGGCCAATGATGCCCTTGATCAACCCGCGCTGAATCAGGTTGCGGCGGATGTCGGCCTCCTTATGGCCACGGAAAAGCACGCCGTGGGGCAGGATGATGGCGCCCTTGCCGGTGGACTTGAGCGACTTGATGAGATGCAGCAGGAAGGCGTAGTCGCCGTTCTTGGCCGGCGGAATGCCGTACTCGAAGCGGTTGAACTCGTCGTTGGCCGGGTCCAGGCCGTTGGTCCAGGACTTGGCGGAGAACGGCGGATTGGCGACGGCGTAGTCGAAGGTCTTGAGGCTGCCGTCAGCGTTCTTGAAATAGGGGCGCGAGAGGGTGTTGTCCCGCCACAGTTCGGCCGTGGGGTAGTCGTGCAGGATCATGTTCATCTTCGCCAGCGCCCAGGTGGCGTTGTCGTTTTCCTGGCCGTAGATGCTCA
>PWLR01000172.1 GCA_003558435.1 Nitriliruptoraceae bacterium
AAGTCTCTGGGACGGTCATCTACCAGGCGCGTGCCTCAGGTGAAGACCGCATTCGGTCCGTCTCGGTCGACGTCCGCCCCGACACGAGCAACGGCCAGACTCGTGTGACGATCAGGGCGGGAGTTTCTCTGCAGTGACCAAATCCGGCCGCTTCGGTCTCCCCACCGTGCAGATCTCTGGGGAGGTCAAGATGAGGCAGGTGGAGGTTCTCGTCGTGCTGCGCCGCTACTGGCTGCCAGCCTGATACTCGCTGTCGTGCCGGCGGTGAGCGTCGCTGATCAGCTCAGCGAACCCGATGGTGAGCAGCGTCCGGTTCGTGACGCTGAGGACATGCCGGAACCCGGCCTGTCGGTCGCGTCCTCATCCGCAGGATTGCCCCGTGTTCGGGTGACAACTATGTCATCTGAATTGCGGGCAGACCCGGAACACCAGGCCGCACCCGCATGGTGCGGCCTCACTCATGCGCCCCACGACCGTCCTGTCACCGTCAAGCGTGCCTGGCTCACCGGGTGCGGAGCCCATGAGCATTCCGGACGTTTGGGACCCACCACCAACGTGTGCAGAACCGCTGCTGTTGTAGCTCGGTCTTCGAACCTCCGCATCGCCGAACCGATGGCCGTTGGCGGGCCTACGAACGACAGCCCCTGACCCGGTCCTTGCGGTGCGGATTCAGGGGATCGTTGCAACGGCCTCGGCCTTGACTTCGGTCCTGCGGGCCCAAGGGCCGCGGTGTCGGCGGAGCCGACCAACGCCGGGTGGAGCCGATGAGCGACGTGCACGGGTTCGACCCGTCCTTGCCGTGCTGCAGTTCATGCTGCACACTGCGCTGCATGGAGACATTGAAGCGCAAAACCATCAACTTCGACCATGCCGACACGCCGGTGGTTGCCCCGTTCCTCGATGAGGACTCGGCGGAGCATGCTGCTCTGGAACGACTCGTCGGTGAACGCCTCGGGTCCGAGTCGGCTGAGCTTCGCGCGCTCGTGCTGCTGGGGGTGAGCCGTGTCCGTGAGGCTCTGCTCGAGGACGCCTACAACGACGCGGTCGACGACGGTGACTTCGACGAGACCACAGCGTGGGTCGAGCAGACCACCCAGGCCCGGCGACGTCGGCGCGCCTCCGCGTGAGCGCCGTCAACGAGCTGCTGCGCGGCAGCGTGTGGTCGTTCCGCTACCTCGATGACGAGGAGCCGAAGCCGGTCGTGATCGTGTCCAACGATGGTCGGAACCGGTCACGGTTCGAGTGGGTCCATGTCGTACGCATCGCGACGCGACCGAAACGTGCCCTTCCGACCATCGTGGAGCTGAGTGAGCGTGACTCTCCGCTCACGGGACGAGCGATGACCGATGAGCTCGAACTCGTGCACAAAGATGATCTCGAAGATCGCCACGGCATGCTCAGTCCGAGTACGATGGCCGCGATCGACCTCGCGCTGCGACACGTGCTCGCGCTCCACTGAACTCGGATCGCGCTGAGTTCGGCAGCGGGTGTCCCTAGAACTGTTGGCATCAGGGGAGGGAGTCGGCATCGCCGATAAGGTGAAAACGACCCCCTCGGGGGCTCCGCAGCGTCCGCCCCCAGCTGGGAACGACCGAGCCCCTCGCCGCATCCGAGTCCCTGCTGGACCAAAGCCACCACTTGAGGTTGTGGCATGAGCCAGGCGATCCAGGCCGCTCTCGCGCTGTCCATCATCGGGATCGTCCTAACGTGGGGCGGTTGGGGAGCCCTCCGGGACTGGTTCTCCCGCGACGGCCCCGGCATCCGCACCCCTGTGACCCTGGTGTCAGATGTCGCGTGGCGGGCCGCGCAGAGGGCAGGTGGGGGGTGGGGTCTCGCCGCAGGCATCGTCCTCCTTGCCGCCGCAGGCGGCGTGCTGGTGGTCCCCTCGGCGTGGAGGGGCGGCTTCCTGATCGGGGTTGCCGCCATCTCCCTGGGCCTCTCCGCGACCTCTGTCGCACGTGGCTCCCGGGCGGCCAAGCAGGCGCATCAGGAAACCCCGGAGGGCGGGCAGAGGAGCGGGCGCAAGCGGTCGTAACCAGTTGCAGCTGGATAGGTGAGCGCTGCCGGACCCGACAACCCAACTGCCCGCCCTGAAAACCACAGTCTTATGGACACCCGCTGACGAACTCAGATCGCGCTGAAGCGCCTCGCCGAGTACCGACCGCTGCAGATGTGCCGGTTCCGGTGACGGGCACGCGCTGACTCCGCATCGCTCCTCGCAGGCATTCAGCCATGGCGGTCCTGCGGGCCAAGGACCGCGTAGCGGGCAGAGCGTTGCCCGCAGTGCGCGGGCGGCCACGAGGCGCTTGGGGCTGTGCCTCTCTACCTTGACTGGGCCGAGCTGCCAAACTCGCCCTCCTCTGACCGTTCGCTCAGGAACGCGACCCCATGAAGGATGAAGACGATGGCCAAGCTCGAAGTGATCCAGGCAGCTGTAGGCGAGGACTTTCATCTGGGGCCGAACGACGATGTGGTTCAGACTCGCGAAACGGTGACGAAGCCCAACGTCTTCAACATCACGATCATCCGGCGCGACTGAGCAGACGACGGCGATCGCTGGGCGGACTTGCGGTACACCACCGCAACCGGGCAGGCATAGCGGCCTGGGGTTTCGGTCTTCAG